>NZ_RPSE01000542.1:0-3273 GCF_003949955.1 Streptomyces sp. WAC05292 | reverse complement strand
TTGCGGGACAGCCTGTCAAATGTCGTCCGGGGTGTGGAACCTGGGTCGAATATTCGTATCAATTGGGATGTTTGCGGTCATGGCGGGGGTGGGTGGGACGGACCGGGTCGCTGGGCGGGGCCGGTCTTGCCCCACCGCATAGGCTGTGGGGAACCAGCCAGATCCAGCAGGGGGCTACTGCCATGACGACAGGTCGGCTCGGCGAGCAGGCCGCGCCACCCAACGCCGCGTATTCGGGGCAGGTCGTGCACTTTCCGGACCCGGTCCGGGCCGCTCGGCATCCCCAGGGTGTGCGGATGGGTGCGCAGGGACATCCGGATTTCTCGCCGTACGCGCGTGCGGCCGTGGAGATCGCCGAGCCTCCGGAGGGGTTCGGTGTGGACGAGCTGCGGTTGACGGACTACGTGTCGGCGAACGCGGCGATGCGGGCTGTCGGCCATCCTCTGTGGGACACGGTCGGGCCGGTGGCGACGCCGCACGGCTGGACGTGGCACCACGTGGCGGGGACGCGGCGCATGGAGCTGGTTCCGGTCGAGGTGAAGGCGCTGCTGCGGCACCATGCGGGTCTGGCGACTGCTCCTGTGGACCACGGGAAGCGGGGTACGCGTCCGCTGCAGGAGGTGCGTCCGGTGCACCTGGGGCTGCCGAAGGCGGCGGTGTCGGTGGGTGAGGAGCAGGTGCAGGGGGTCGAGGAGGATCTCGGGTACCGGCTGCCGGAGGCCTATCGGGCGTTCCTGAAGGCGGCGGGCGGGTGTGCGCCGGTCGGGGTGGGCCTGGATGTGGATCTGGGTGTGCTGGTCGACCAGCCGTTCTTCACGGTGCGTGAGGAGGCTGCCGTCAATGACCTGGTGTATGTGAACAAGTGCCTGCGGGACCACCTGACGAAGGACTACCTGTGTGTGGCGTTCGTGCAGGGCGGTCTGCTGGCGGTGAAGGTCAGGGGCGAGGGCATCGGTTCCGTGTGGTTCTCCCCGTACGACGACGGGCGCGACCGGGACGGTTGGTCGGTGCAGGAGCGCGTGGAGCGGCTGTTGCTGCCGTGCGGTGCGGATTTCGATGCCTTTCTCGAGAAGTTGGCGGGAAATCCCCCTGAGTTGGAGACGGTGGCCGGTCTGATGGTGGACGGCGGATTCGCGCGTTCGGTTCCGGTGCCGGGTGGCGCACCGGTGGAAGGGTGACGGCGCGATGGTGACGTTTGCGCAGGCGCAGGAGCGCGCCGAGGAGTGGATCAACGGGGGCGTGCCGCCGTACCAGCACCGTGAGGTGCGTGTGCGGGAGTTCGGGCTCGGTTTCGTGGTGTGGGCCGAGGACCGTGCGGGCGGGCCGGTGGCCGGCGGAGGCCGGCAGCGGCTGGTGATCGCGCGGGACGGCGGCGAGGTGACGCTGTGGCCGGGGCTGCCGGTGGGTGAGGTCATCCGCCGGTACGAGGAGGAGTACGGGGCCGCGGCCGTGCAGGCGGCGGAGCCGTCGGTGCCGGCGCCGCGGATCGACTCGGAGCAGACGTCGTTCATGCTGAGTCCTCCGGAGTGGTTGCAGGAGGCTGCGGACCGGGCGGGGATTCCGCCGGCTCCGGCTGCGGCTGCGGCTGAGGAGGCTGCTCCGGTTGCGGAGCGTGCTCCGGCCGCTCCACCCGCCGAGGCTGCGCCCGCCTCTGCCGATGATCTTGCCGGTGCGTCGTCGGGTGCGTCCGCTCCGGCCGCGGCCGCCGAGGTGCCGGAGCCGGTGCCGCTGCGGCGCGAGGTGCCGTACGAGCCGACCGCCGAGGGCGGGGTGCCCGTCGGGGCCACGCCGTGGGCGGGGACGGACGTGACGCCGGGTGCGGACGACGCCTCGGTGCCGCTGCCCGCGACCGTGTTCGCGCCGCCGCTGTCCGGTTCGGACCTGGACGATGCCGGTGCGGCGCCGTCGGCGTCCTCGGAGGCCCGGACGCAGCTGATGCCGGCGGGCAGCGCGCTGCCGAAGACCGCGATCGCGCCCGCGCTCGACCTGGGCGGGGCGCCGCCCGTGCCGCCGGCTGCGCCCGCCGCGCCGCCCGGGTCGCCCGAGGCGCTGGCGCAGGAGCCCACCGGCAAGGCGCCCGTCGCGCCGCCCGCGCCCCCTTCCGCTCCCGGCGCGCCGGGAGCGGGGCAGCCGCCCGCGCCTCCTGCGCCGCCGGGGGCTCCGGGGTCGATGGGGCGTGGGCTGGACCATGCCGCGACGATGCTGGCGGGGCCTGCGGTGGTGGGCGGGCCGCCCGCGCCTCCCGGTCCGCCGCCCGCGCCGGGTGCCGGTGCGGGGCAGCCGCCCGCGCCTCCCGGGCCGCCCGGGGCTCCGGGGTCGATGGGGCGTGGGCTGGACCATGCCGCGACGATGCTGGCGGGGCCTGCCGTGGTGGGCGGGCCGCCCGCGCCTCCCGGTCCGCCGCCCGCGCCCGGTGCGCAGCCGCCCCTGCCTCCCGCCGCTCCGGGTGGGCCCGGTACGCCCCCCGGCGGCGTCGAGCACGCCGCGACGATGCTGGCGGGGCCCGCCGTCGTGGCCGGCCCCTCCGCGCCGCCGGCCGCGCCCGCCGCCACCGGCACGCCCACCGTGGGTCCCGGCTACCAGGCCGTGCTCCGCTACCGCGGCAACGACGGCTCCGAGCAGCAGATCATCCGCCGCTCCGCGCCGGGCACGCCGCACCCCGAGTGGCAGATCCTGCACGAGCTGCGCGCGATGAACGTGCCGCCGCAGCAGGTGCTGGAGCTCCACACCGAGCTGGAGTCCTGCGAACTGCCCGGCGGCTACTGCGCGCGGATGATCCGCGAGACCTGGCCGCAGGTGCGGATCACCAGCGTCGCCCCGTACGGGAAGGACCACGCCGGGCGCCAGGCCGGCATGCGCCACCTCCTCACCCACCAGGGGGAACTCCACCAGGTGGCCGACGGTCCGGCGCGCCCGGCACCCGTACGGGCGCCGCTGCCGCAGGTGCCGCTCCAGCCGGCGATCCCGCTCGACGCGATCGGCGCGGAGCTCGCCGGGGCGTTCGGGCCGCAGGGTGTGTTCCGCTTCGACCAGCGGGCCGTGTCCCGGCAGGGTGTGCCCGACATCGTCGCGCAGACCCTGATGTGGGCCGGTCTGCCGACCGACTTCGGACCGTTCTTCTGGGCGCAGGCCGTGCCCGGGCAGCCGGTGCCGACGCTGGCCGAGCTGGCGGTGCAGCGGCAGGTGCAGCCCGCGTCGGACGCCGGCTCGTACCTGGTGATCGGCAGCGACTTCGGCAAGGCGCTGTGCGTGCAGTACGGGACCGCGCACATC
>NZ_RPSE01000541.1:0-3274 GCF_003949955.1 Streptomyces sp. WAC05292 | reverse complement strand
GGCGGGTGGGCAGCGGCTGCCGGCTGGGCGCCGCGGCCGAGGCCGCACTCGCCGACGCCGGCATCGGCCCCGGCGACGTCGACGTGGTCTTCGCCGACGCCGCCGGCGAGCGCACCGCAGACCGCCTCGAAGCCGAGGTCCTCGCGGAGCTGTTCGGGCCGCGGGCCGTGCCCGTCACGGCGCCGAAGTCGATGACGGGGCGGCTCGCCGCCGGCGGATCCGCCCTCGACCTCGCCGCCGCGCTGATGGCGCTGCACGAGCAGGTCGTCCCGCCGACCACAGGGACCTCGGCCCCCGCCGACGACTGCCCCGTCGACCTCGTCACGGGAGCCCCCCGCACCGGGCTGCGGCTGCGCACGGCGCTGGTCCTGGCGCGCGGGCGCGGGGGCTTCAACTCGGCCGTCGTCGTCCGCGCCCCGGCGGCCTGACTCCCGGCCGCCCCTCCGTACGTCGTCACACCCTTCCCCACACCCCCCGACCACTGAACAGAGGTGTCACATGAACCGCCTGGAGCTCAGCAGTCTGACCCGCATCCTGCGGGAGTGCGCCGGAGAGGAGGAGGGCGTCGACCTCGACGGCGACGTCCTCGACCAGTACTGGTTCGAGCTCGGCTACGACTCCCTCGCCGTGCTCCAGACCACCGGGTACATCGAGCGGGAGTTCGGCATCGTCCTCGACGGCGAGGACTTCGACGAGGCCGACACGCCCCGCCGCTACCTCGACATGGTCAACCGGGTCCTCTCGGAGCGGGCCCCCGTCTGACCGGCCGGCGCCGCCTCCGGCGCCCCCGCACCGAGACGACGACGGGCGCGAGAGCCACCGCCAGACCGCCGGGTGCCCACCCGGACCGGTCCGGCGGTGGCTCTTCGCCGTCCGACGGGCGCCCCGCCGGGGACCCCGCCCCGCCCGGTCAGCGGAGGTCGTCGCGGGTCACCAGGCGGCGGGCCACCTGCCAGCCCGACTCCGCGCGGACCAGGACGTCCTCCATCACGCACATCCGGTACAGCCGGGGCTCCCCGCCCCGCGGCGTCAGGTGGACCTGGGCGTACGCGCGGGTGCGGAGCGTGCCGTCCGGGGCGGGGCCGACGTCCAGCATGCCGATCCAGTGCCGCAGCCGGTCCCCGGTCGCCTCCTCCGCCTGCCGGTTGCGCCGTACGTTCGCCTCCAGGCCGGCCCGGCCCCGTACGGGCTCCGGCAGCGTCGGCACGTCGAAGACCGCGTCCGCGGTGAACGTCGCCGCCCAGGCCTCCGCCTCGAACGAGTCGAACAGCTGCATCTGGCGGGCGTAGAACTGCTGGACCTCCGCGTACAGCAGGCCGAACTCGGCCGTGGCCGGTGCGGTTCCGGGGCGCATGCCGGTTTCGGTGCGGGTGCTCATGGGATTCCCTCCGTCGGGTCACCACAGTCTTTGCGGCCCAGGTCGAGCACCCTTCGAAGCCTCCTCAAGCACTCCTCCCCAGGGTGGTGAGCGTGCCGCAGCCGCGACCGCCCCATCGGGAGCCAGCAGGAGGACGCACCATGCCGACACTCGTGTACCCGCAACTCCCCTTGGACGGCCTGCTGCGCCGCGCCGCCGTCCGCGACCCCGCCGGCTGGGCGATCCGCGCCGGCCGCGGCCGGGTCGGCGGGGCCGGAACCGTCACGTTCGCCGAACTCGACGCCCGCACCGACCGGATCGCCGCCTGGCTGGAGGAGGCCTGCGGCCGCCGCGGCGCCCGCATCGGCGTCGCCAACACCCTCGACGCCGGCTTCGCCGCCGCCTACTACGGGGCCGTGCGCAGCGGCAACACGGTCGTTCTGGTCAACCCGCTGCTCAAGGAGGCGGGCCTGCTGCACGTGTGCACCGCCGCCGCCGTCGAGATCGCCTTCGTGCCCACCGCGACCGCCGAGACGCTGCTGAAGCTCGCCGACCGGCTGCCCTCGCTGCGCACCGTCGTCGTGACCGACGCGCCGGACGGGGTCGTCCCCGGCGACGCCGTACCGCTGGCCGCCGTCCTGGACTCGGCCGCCGAACGGGCCTGCCTGCCGCCCGGGCGCGCCGACCTCGACGCCGACGCCTGCATCCAGTTCACCACCGGCACCACCGGCCGCCCCAAGGGCGTCCGCCTCAGCCACCGCAACCTCGTCGCCAACGCCGCACAGATCGCCGCCGCGCACCGGCTCGGCAGCGACTCCGTCACCCTCAACCACCTCCCGCTGTACCACGTGATGCACCTCAACTCGGCGGTCTTCGCCGGCTCCTTCCAGGTCCTGGCCCCCGACCCCGACCCGGTCGCCTCGCTCGCGCTGGCCGCCGAGGTGTCCGCCACGCACTACTACGGGCTCCCCGCCCGCCTGCACGCCCTCGCCGCCGACGACCGGGTCGCCGGCCCGTTCCCCGCCGGGACGGCCCTGACCGCCGTCCTGTCCGGGGGGAGCGCGCTCGCGCCGAGCGCCGCCCGCGCCCTGCAGGAGCGGCTCGGCGTGCCCGTCGTCCAGGGGTACGGGATGGCCGAGCTGTCGCCGCTCTCGCACTGCCAGGACCCGTACGACCCGAAGCCGGGGTCCGTGGGCAAGGCCGTACCGGGCACCGAGTTCCGCATCGTCCACCTGGAGACGCGGACCCCGCTGGACGTGTACTCCACCGGCGAGGTGCAGGTCCGCGGGCCGCAGGTGACCGCCGGCTACCTGGACCGGCCCTGCCCCGCCCTCGCCCCCGACGGATGGTTCTCCACCGGGGACGTCGGCTACCGCACCGAGGACGGCTCGCTGTTCCTCGTCGACCGGCTCGGCGACGTCTTCAAGTACGACAACGAGCTGGTCTCGCCCACCGCCGTCGAGCGGATCGTCGCCGCCGACCCGCGCGTCGCCGACTGCGTCGCCGCGGGCTGGCCCGACCCCGTCCACGGGGCCGTCGTCTGGCTCGGGCTCGTCCTGCGCGACGCGGCCGCGCCCGCCGCCCGCCGGCTCGACCTCGCCGACGCGGTCGTCGAGGGCGCCAACGAGCGCCTCGCCGGCTTCGAGCAGATCCGCCGCGTCGACATCCTCGACGCCGTCCCCCGCAACCACGCCGGCAAGCCCGAGCGCGCCGCCCTCCGCAAGGACATCCGGGCCCGCGCCGCCGCCGAAGCGGCCGGAGCCGCCGGGACGGCCGCCGGGGCCGTCCTGTGACCCGCCCGAACCGCCAGACAAGAGGAGCCACCGCCATGCGGACCCGGACCACCACGCCCCCGCGGCCCACCACCGCCCTGCGGGCCGCGGGGGCGTGGTGGTCCGGGTCCGCATGGCGGTGGCT
>NZ_RPSE01000540.1:0-3275 GCF_003949955.1 Streptomyces sp. WAC05292 | reverse complement strand
CAGGCACCGGCCCGTCCGGAGGCTGCGGCCGGCCCCGCCCAGTCGCCGGCCCGTCCCCCGAACGCGCCGGTCCGTCGTACAGCGGCGGACCCGGCTCCACGGGCGCCGGACCAGCCCGCGGCGTCGGCCCGGCCCGCCCCGGCAGGGCGGGGCGAGGGTGTGTCCGGGGCCGGCCCCGGCTGCGGCACGGTGCTCCGGTCCCGGCATGGGGACGATGCCGCCGGCCGTCGCGGCGGGCGCGGCCCGGCCGGACCCGCGCCCGGCGCGGGTCCGCTCGCGGGCAGGCGGCCGCGCCGGCGGGAGCGGGCCGCCGCGCTGCTCGCCGCCGTGCTGTTGCTCGGCGGGGCGGCGGCCGGCTGCGGCGGGCGGGCCACGACCCACCACAAGCCCGGCACCAGCCACGAGCAAGCCTCAGGCAGCGCCGGAACACTGCTCGACGCCCGCGACGGCGCCGGCCACCGGTTCCGCGAGGTCCCCGCCGCAGGCGCCCCGCAGGTCGGCATCAGCGTCCGCCCCGACAGCGAGGACGGCTGGAACGTCCAACTGGCGGTGCAGAACTTCCGCTTCACCCCCGGCAGTGCCGGCGGCGCGGCCATCCCCGGCTCCGGCCACGCCCACCTGGAGCTCGACGGCCGCAAGGTGGCCCGGCTGTACGGCCCCTGGTTCCACCTGCCCGCGGCGCAGGTACCCGAGGGCGCGCACACCCTGACCGTCCGCCTCTACGCCGACGACCACACCGTGTGGGCCGTCGGCGGCAAGGCGGTCGAGGCCGGCACCGCCCTGTCCGCCCCGGCCGGCGGCGCGCACGGCAGCCACGGCCACGGCGGGGCCGCCTCACCCCAGCCCCCGCAGCCGCCGCAGGCACAGCCGACCACGCCGGCCCCCGCCGCCGACCGCACGGTCACCATCACCGTCAAGGACGGCAAGGTGGCGCCCGCTCCAGGCCGCACCGAGCTGAAGCGCGGGCAGAGCGTGGCCCTCCGCGTCACCAGCGACCGCGCCGACACCCTGCACGTCCACGGCTACGACCGGGAACTCGCCCTCCCGGCAGGGCAGGAGGCCACACTGGTCCTCACCGCCGACCGCACGGGCCTGTTCGAGGTCGAGACGCACGGCACCCGGCTCGTCCTGACACAGCTGCTGGTCCGGTGACGCCGCCGCCCCACGGGCCGGGCAGCGGCCTCCACCCCGTGCCGGGCTCCCCGGCAGCCGACCTCGGCGCAGTCGCCGCCGGCCGGGGCGCGGTCCCCGACCCGTCCGGCGCGGCCGCCCCCGCCGACCACCCGCTCACCGCGCTCGCCCACGGCATCGGATCCCAGCACGACCTGCCGATCTCTCCCTTCTACGCGTTCGCCGGCGCCTTCACCGCACTGTTCGCCTCCTTCCTCGTCCTCGGCCTGCTCTGGTCCTCCTCCCGGTTCCGCGGGGACCGGTCCGGCATCGCCCTGCCGGCCGCCCTCCAGCGGACCGCCGACGCGCCCGCCACACGCGCCGCCCTGCGCGCCCTCGGCCTCGCCGCCGCACTCGCGGTCCTCGCCTTCCTCCTCCTCGGTCCCGACGACCCCGCCCGCAACCCCGGCCCCGGCGCCGTCTACGTCCTCTTCTGGGTCGGCCTCGTGCCCGCCTCCCTCCTCCTCGGGCCCGTCTGGGGCCTGCTGAACCCGCTCCGCACCCTGTACCGCCTGCTGCCCCGCTCCCTGCGCAGGCGGCCGGCGCCGCTTCCGGCCCGGATCGGCCAATGGCCCGCCGCGGTCGGGCTGTTCGGCTTCACCTGGCTGGAGCTCGCCTCTCCGGATCCTGCATCCACCACCACCCTCCTGATCGCCCTCTCCCTCTACGGCGCCGCCCACCTCGCGCTCGCCGCCCGTTTCGGTGAGCGCTGGTTCGCCGAAGGCGACGCCTTCGAGGCGTACTCCGCCCTCCTGGCCCGGCTCTCCCCCCTCGGCCGCCGCGCCGACGGCCTCCTCGTCCTCCGCAACCCCTTCCACGGACTCGACGCGACGCCCGAGCGGCCCGGACTCGTCGCCACCGTCTGCGTCCTGCTCGGCTCCACCGCCTACGACGGCTTCAGCGACAACCCCTCATGGATCACCACCCTCCAGACCTCCCCTCTCGGCCGCACCCCCACGGCCACCCTCGGACTGCTCGCTTCCGTCGCCCTCGTCGCCACCCTCTACTGCCTGTGCGCGGCGGCCACCCGCCTCGTCAGCGGGCCTCACCCCGGCCCGCTGACGGCCTTCGCGCACTCACTCGTGCCGATCGCCCTCGGCTATCTCATCGCCCACTACTTCTCCCTTCTCGTGACCGAAGGACCACGCACCGTAATCATGGCAGTCGGCACTGACAATCGCCCCGAACCCTTGCCCCCCTTGGATCCCGGCGGTCTCGCCGCCCTCCAGGTCGTGTCCGTCGTCGCCGGGCACGTCCTCGGTGTCATCGCCGCCCACGACCGCTCCGTACGCCTCTTCCCGCCCGCCCGCGCCCTCGCCGGGCAGCTCCCGCTGCTGGCGCTGATGATCACGTACACGCTCGGAGGCATCGCCCTCCTCCTGAACTGACCCGGCGCCGCCCGGCCGGCCCCGCGCCCGCCGCTTCCGGCGGCTGAAACCGCACGCCCGGAGCGGCATGATGGACCCCGTGCCCGCCACCCACCCCTTGCGCCGTACGCCCGTGCAGCAGCGCAGCGCCGACCGGCTCGCCCGGATCCTCGAGGCCTGCGCCGAACTCCTCGACGAATCGGGCTACGAGAACCTCAGCACCCGGGCCGTCGCCGCACGCGCCGGCGTGCCCATCGGATCGGTCTACCGCTTCTTCGGCAACAAGCGGGCCCTGGCCACCGCCCTCGCGCACCGCAACCTGGACCGCTACACCGACGCCATCGCGGACCGCCTCGCCGCCCTCCCGGACGCCGGCTGGCGCCCCGTGGCCGACGCGGTCCTCGACGAGTACCTGGCCATGAAGCGGACGGTGCCGGGCTTCGCGCTCGTCGACTTCGGCGTGCCCGCCCCGCCCGGTGACGGCCCGGCCGCCGAGCCCAACCGGACCGTCGCCGCGCGCCTCACCGAACTCCTCGCCGCCCACCTCGACCGCACGCCGGACGACGCCCTGGAGCGGGCCGTCCTGGTCGCCGTCGAGGCCACCGACGCGCTGACCAAGCTGGCGTTCCGGACCGACCCGGCGGGGGACCCGGCGATCGTGGAGGAGACCCGGGTCATGATGCAGGCGTACCTCGCCCGCGTCCTGGACTGACGCCAGGCCGCCCCCTGCACCCCGCC
>NZ_RPSE01000053.1:0-26213 GCF_003949955.1 Streptomyces sp. WAC05292 | reverse complement strand
CCTCGGGCGCGACCGGCGCCCGCGCCGCAGCCGTCCGCCCCGTCCCCGCAGTACCAGCCGCCGCAGCAGCCCCCGCAGGCCGCCGCAGCGCCGCAGGGGCCCGTACGGCAGGCGCCGCCGCCGGTCGCGCCCGAGGACGACGTACCGGAGGAGGACGACCCCGACCTCGTCGAGAGCGCGCTGACCGGGCACGACCTCATCGTCCGCGAGCTCGGGGCGACCGTTGTGGAGGAATACACGAACGAGTAGGGGCCTCTTTTCGGGTGGCCGCACAAAGGGCCGGCGCGCGAGCGGGCTAGGCTGCATGGCGTGAAGGTCCTCGTCATCGGCAGCGGCGCCCGCGAACACGCCCTGTGCCGCTCCCTGTCCCTCGACCCCGCCGTCGACGCGCTGTACTGCGCCCCCGGCAACGCCGGCATCGCCGAGGTGGCGGAGCTGCGCCCGGTGGACGCCCTCGACGGCGCCGCCGTGGCCGGCCTCGCCGCCGAGCTCGGCGCCGGCCTGGTCGTCATCGGCCCCGAAGCGCCCCTGGTGGCCGGCGTCGCCGACGCCGTCCGCGCCGCCGGCATCCCCGTCTTCGGGCCGTCCGGCGAGGCGGCGCAGCTGGAGGGGTCCAAGGCGTTCGCGAAGGACGTCATGGCCGCCGCCGGCGTCCCGACGGCCCGCAGCTACGTCTGCACCACGCCCGAGGAGGTCGACGAGGCGCTCGACGCCTTCGGCGCCCCCTACGTCGTCAAGGACGACGGCCTCGCGGCCGGCAAGGGCGTCGTCGTCACCGACGACCTGGAGGCCGCCCGCGCCCACGCGCTGGCCTGCGACCGCGTCGTCATCGAGGAGTACCTCGACGGCCCCGAGGTCTCCCTCTTCGCCATCACCGACGGGGTCACCGTGGTCCCGCTGCGTCCCGCCCAGGACTTCAAGCGCGCGCTCGACGGCGACCAGGGCCCCAACACCGGCGGCATGGGCGCCTACTCGCCGCTGCCGTGGGCCGACCCCGAGCTGGTCGACGAGGTCATGGCGACCGTGCTCCAGCCGACCGTCGACGAGCTGCGCCGCCGCGGCACGCCCTTCTCCGGCCTGCTGTACGCCGGCCTCGCGATCACCTCGCGCGGCGTCCGCGTCATCGAGTTCAACGCCCGCTTCGGCGACCCCGAGACGCAGGTCGTCCTGGCCCGGCTGAAGACCCCGCTCGCGGGCGTGCTGCTGAACGCGGCCAACGGCACCCTGGACGCCGAGCCGCCGCTGTCCTGGCGCGACGACGCCGCCGTCACGGTGGTCATCGCCTCGCACAACTACCCGGGCACGCCGCGCACCGGGGACCCGATCGAGGGCCTGGACGAGGTCGCCGCCGAGGACGGCCCCGACGCGTACGTGCTGCACGCGGGGACCCGGCGCGAGGGCGACGCGGTCGTCAGCGCGGGCGGCCGCGTCCTGTCGGTGACCGCCACGGGCGCCGACCTCGCGGAGGCCCGCGAGAAGGCGTACCGGGCCGTCGCGCGGATCCGGCTGGACGGCTCCCAGCACCGTACGGACATCGCCGCCAAGGCGGCCGCGGGCAGCTGAGCAGGCCGAACCGCGACGCGGGCCCGGTGCGCGAGGGACGTGCGCACCGGGCCCGCGCGCGTGTACGTGTGCGAGTGCATCCGGCCGCGTTCGAACGCAGCAGCTTTGCCCAAAGCCATTCCATCGAGTGATCGTCATACTGTCCGGCTGACTGCCGGCCGCTCCCCAACTAGGGTGCGGCGCAAGCATTCCGGCACTTGGCCCACCGGCATTGCGATGTCAGTGGCGGGTGTCACAGTGGGGGAGTGAGCGAAACCGCCGCAGGGCAGAGGGGGTGAGGTCCGGCCGTGTCCGGAACCGGTTCGTATCGGGAAGGCGGCGCGCCGTCCGCGCGCTCCCGGGCCCTGGCCGTGCTCCGCGTGCGGAGCAGGGCGCTGGCCCTCTGCCTGCTGCCCGCCGCCGCGGCGGTGGTGCTGGTGACCGCCCGCATGACGGGCAGGCTCGCCGGCGACCCCTGGCCGCTGGTGGCGCTCGTCGTCTGCGCGGTCGCCGCCGTCGTGCTGCTCGCCGCGGGCGTCTTCGCCGCCGTGGTGCTGCGCGCCGGCCCGGCCGTGACCCCGACCGTGCCGCTGGCCGAGTCGGAGGCGCCCGACCTGTACCGGCTGGTGCGGGACCTGGCCGACCGGATGGAGGTGCCCGCGCCGTCGGCCATAGCGCTGGCGCCGGACTGCGACAGCTGGCTGGAGGACCGCACGCATGCGGCCCACCGCCGGCGGGGCGCGGCCGCCGGCCCGGGCAGCGAGCCCGGCGCCGCGCCGGTGCTGGTGATCGGATCCCCGTTCCTCTGGTGGATGCGGGTGGCGGAGCTGCGGGCGGTGCTCGCGCCCGTCGTCGCCGGTACGGGGCCCTCGGCGCACCCGGACATAGCCGACGCCCGCAGCTTCGTACGCGGGCTCGACGCCGCCGCCGACGTGGGCAGCAGGCCCGGCCTCGGCTGGATCGGCCGCCCGGCCCGGCTCCTGCTGCGGCTGTGCCGGGAGGACGCCGCCGAGATGGAGCGGGGTGTCGCCGCCGCGGCGTCCGCGCGGGCGGAGCGGGTCGACTACGGGCTCCGGATCACCGCCCAGGAGCAGGTCGGCCTCGCGTACGCGGGCTGGGACCGGCTGCTGACCAGGGTGGCGCTGCCCGCATGGCGGATGGGCCGATGGCCCTCCCACCTCGACGCGGGGGTCGTCTCCGCGCTGACCGAGCTGTCCCGGCGGGACCGGCTGGCCGACGGGTTCACCTCCCGGCTGGGCGAGCGGCCCGCCTGTGACCTGCTGGAGCGGCCCGGCGCGGTGGACGAGGCGGCCTCGCTGCTCGCCGCGCGGCTGTTCCACGGCGGCCCGGCCGAGCCGGGGCCGCAGTGGTCGCCCGTGGACTGGGCGGCGTACCCGGAGGAGGTCGTGGACCGCAAGTGGCGCCAGGAGGCGGCCCGGCTGCACGCCGCGCTGGACGCCCTCGCGGTGCCGGCCGGCACCGGGCCGACCCTGGACCGGGTCCTCGGCTACCTGGCGGACGGGGGCGGCGAAGGCGGCCCCGGGGAGGCGCTGGCGGGGCGCCTCAGCGCCGATGTCGCCAGGGAGGAACGTTCCGCGGAGCACCGGGCCGAGCCGGTGCGCGGGGCGGACGCGGTGCCGCTGTTCCCGCTGCAGCCGCAGCGCAGCGGCCGCGACCTGCTCGCCGACCACGTGACGGCCGCGGTGTGCTGCGCCGCCGTCGACGGCGTGGGCGCCGGCCCGGGCCTGGACTGGCTGGACGGCCCCGTCCTGCTGCTCGCCGGGGAACGCCGCAAGGACCTCGCCCCCCGCGTCCTGAGCCTCGTGGAGGACGGCGATCCGGAACCCCTCCGGGACTGGCTCGCGGCCCTGGGCATCCGCCCGGAGAAGCCCATCCGCCTCCTCTGACTCCGACCGCCCCGCCTCCCCGCCCCGTGCGCCGGAAGCCTCCCCCCGCCGGTGCGTGACCCGGCGCCCGCCGTCTCACCGGGCGGCGGGCTCAGCAGCCTCCTCCACCACTGGAATCCCACCGGCAACTCCCGTTTGCGGTGCCGGGCCACGGTGGATTTCCGGGCGGTGGCCGGTTGTGGCGAACGGTGACGGAATCAGCGCGTTATGTGATGTGCTGGGACCGGCCGCGGTCGGTCGCCCGGGCAGCCGAGCCGTGCCGGCATGCAGCAGAGGACCGTTCGGGGGAGCGAGGGAGGGGCGCGGAATGGGTTCGGACCAGATCCGGCGGTGGGAGTCGGGGGCACTCGCCCATGCGGTGAACGATCCCTTCGGGCAGGGCCCGCTGCCGTGGTTCCGCGGCAGCGAGGTCTACTTCGGCGACACCGGCCAGGTCGTGCCGTGGTACGTCGACCCGGCCATCGCCCCCGGCCGGCCGGCCCGCGCCACGGGCAGCGGCGGCCCCCGCACCGCGGACGACGTGCACCGGCAGATCAAGGGGTTCGCCTCCACCGGGGCCGTGGCCCCGGGTGAGGCCATCGACTTCCACATCACGGTCGACCCGCCGCAGCAGTTCTCCGTGGACGTCTACCGCATCGGCCACTACGGCGGCGACGGCGCCTCGAAGATCACCACCAGCCCCCGCCTCTCCGGGATCGTGCAGCCGCCCCCGCTGACCGCCGACCGGACCGTGTCCTGCCACCACTGGTGGCTGTCGTGGCGGCTGCAGGTCCCTTCGTACTGGAACCTCGGCGCCTACGTGGCCGTGCTGACCACCGCCGACGGCTACCGGTCCCACATCCCGTTCACCGTCCGCGACGAGCACCCCGCCGACCTGCTCCTGCTGCTGCCGGACATCACCTGGCAGGCGTACAACCTGTACCCGGAGGACGGCCGCACCGGCGCCAGCCTCTACCACGCGTGGGACACGGACGGCCGGCTGCTCGGCGAGCAGGACGCGGCCGTCACCGTCTCCTTCGACCGCCCCTACGCCGGCGCAGGGCTCCCGCTGCACGTCGGCCACGCCTACGACTTCATCCGCTGGGCCGAGCGCTACGGCTACGACCTCGCCTACGCCGACACCCGGGACCTGCACGCCGGCCGCGTCGACCCCACCCGCTACCGCGGCCTCGTCTTCCCCGGCCACGACGAGTACTGGTCGGCGGCCATGCGCCGCACCGTCGAGGGGGCCCGCGACCACGGCACCTCCCTCGTCTTCCTCTCCGCGAACACCATGTACTGGCAGGTCGAGCTCGGCCCCTCCCCCTCCGGGGTCCCCGACCGGCTGCTGACCTGCCGAAAACGCCGCGGCCCGGGCCGCCCCTGCCTGTGGCGCGAGGTCGACCGCCCGGAGCAGCAGCTCCTCGGCATCCAGTACGCGGGGCGGGTCCCCGAGCCCGCCCCGCTCGTGGTCCGCAACGCCGCGCACTGGCTCTGGGACTCCACCGGAGCCGGCGAGAACGACGAGCTGCCCGGCCTGGTCGCGGGCGAGGCCGACCGCTACTTCCCGCGCACCCAGCTGCCCGAGCACCACGACAGGATCCTCCTCGCGCACTCCCCGTACCTCGACGGGGACGGGGCGCGGCGGCACCAGGAGACCTCCCTGTACCGGGCGCCGAGCGGGGCGCTGGTCTTCGCCTCCGGGACCTTCGCGTGGTCCCCGGCGCTGGACCGCCCCGGGCATGTCGACGAGCGGATCCAGCGGGCCACGGCGAACCTCCTCGACCGGATCTGCAAGAGGGACTGACCCGGGCGCCGCCCCCTGCCGCCCCCACCCTCGTCGGCCGCCGCGCGGCCGGTGCGGGAGAATGGGGCTGCGCTCGTACAGAACCACAGGGAGGCCCCGTGTCCGGATTCGTCGAAAAGCCCGAGCCGGTGCAGGTGCCGGGCCTCGTCCACCTCCACACCGGCAAGGTGCGGGACCTCTACCGCGACGGGGACGGCAACCTCGTCATGGTCGCCAGCGACCGCATCTCCGCCTTCGACTGGGTGCTGCCCACCGGCATCCCGGACAAGGGCCGCGTCCTGACGCAGCTGTCGCTGTGGTGGTTCGACCAGCTCGCCGACCTCGTCCCGAACCACGTCATCGGCACCGACCTGCCCGCCGGCGCCCCCGCCGACTGGGCGGGCCGCACCCTGGTCTGCAAGGACCTGGAGATGGTCCCGGTGGAGTGCGTCGCCCGCGGCTACCTCACCGGCTCGGGCCTCGCCGAGTACCGGCAGACCCGTACGGTGTGCGGGCTCGCGCTGCCCGAGGGGCTCGTGGACGGCTCGGAGCTGCCCGCGCCGATCTTCACGCCGGCGGCCAAGGCCGAGGTCGGCGAGCACGACGAGAACGTCTCGTACGAGGAGGTGGCCCGCACCACCGGCGCCGAGACCGCCGCCCTGCTGCGCCGGACGACCCTGGACGTCTACGGCCGCGCCCGGGACATCGCCCGCGAACGCGGGATCATCCTCGCGGACACCAAGTTCGAGTTCGGTTTCGACCGCGACGGCACGCTGGTCGCCGCCGACGAGGTGCTGACCCCCGACTCGTCCCGCTTCTGGCCGGCCGACCTGTGGGAGCCGGGCCGCGCCCAGCCGTCCTTCGACAAGCAGTTCGTCCGCGACTGGCTGTCCTCCCCGGCCTCCGGCTGGGACCCCAGGGGCGAACTGCCGCCGCCCGCCCTGCCGCAGGACGTCGTCGAGCAGACCCGCGCCAAGTACGTCGAGGCGTACGAGCGGCTCACCGGCCTGTCCTGGTCCTGAACGCGTCCCCCCTCGGCCGGGCCGGGCCGAGGGGGGACACGCAGGAAGCCCCCGGTCGGTGACCGGGGGCTTCCCTGTGGAGCGGACAACGAGACTCGAACTCGCGACATCCACCTTGGCAAGGTGGTGCTCTACCAACTGAGCTATGTCCGCAGGCGCCGTGGCGCGGGCACCACTATACCCAACCCCGCTCCCTGGCGAGACGCACCGCGGTGTGCCGGTTCTCGGCGCCCAGCTTCGAGGCCGCCGACGACAGGTAGTTGCGCACGGTGCCCTGCGACAGGCCGGCCCGTTCGGCGATCTCCGCGATCGGCGCGCCGTCCCCGGCGAGCTCCAGCACCTCGGCCTCGCGGGCGGTCAGCGGCGAGTCGCCGGCGCTGATCGCGTCGGCCGCCAACTCGGGGTCCACGTACCGGCCGCCCGCGTGCACGGTGCGGATGAGCTCGGCGAGCCGCTGCGCCGACACGGTCTTCGGGGCGAACGCCCGCACGCCCGCGGCCAGGGCCCGCTTGAGGTGGCCGGGCCGACCGTGACTGGTGACGATCATGGTGCGGCAGTCGGGGAGCTCGGCCTTCAGGGACGTGGCGACGCTCACGCCGTCCGCCCCCGGCATCTGCAGGTCGAGCACCGCCACATCGGGCCGGTGCGCGCGGGCCATCGCCAGAGCCTCGGGCCCCGATGCCGCCTCGGCGACGACCAGCAGGTCGTCCTCCAGGGCGAGGAGGGCGGCGAGGGCGCCGCGGATCAGGTGCTCGTCGTCGGCCAGCAGTACGCGCACGGGGCTCATGCCCGCACCTCCAGTCCTCGCAGTTGGCGCCCGGGGATCCGGGCGCGCAGCCGGAACCGGCCGTCGCCGAGCGGGCCGGCCTCCAGCGTGCCGTCCAGGGCGGCGAGCCGCTCCCGCAGCCCGGCGAGCCCCGAGCCGGGGGGTCCGGCGGGGGCACCGGGGGCCCCGTCGTTCTCCACGTCCAGGGTGAGCACGCCGTCTTCGGAGGCCGCGCCGGCGGCGCCCTCGGCGGGAACGGTGAGGCGGATCACGCAGGAGCGGGCGTCGCCGTGCCGCAGGACGTTCGTGGTGGCCTCGCGGACCACCCAGCCGAGCGCGGACTGCACCTCGGGGCGCAGGACCCGCCCGGCCTCCACCTCGACCCTGCAGTCCATGCCGGCCGCGGCGAGGACGCCGCGGGCGCCCTCCAGCTCGACGGCGAGGTCGGCCTCCCGGTATCCGCGGACGACGTCGCGCACCTCGCGCTGGGACTCGCGGGCGATCCGCTGGACCTCGATCATCTGGTCGACGGCCTCGGGGCGCTCGCGGCGGGCCAGCTGCACGGCGAGTTCGCTCTTCAGGGCGATGACGGCGAGGTTGCGGCCCATGACGTCGTGCAGGTCCCGGCCGAAGCGGAGGCGTTCCTCGGCGACGGCGAGCTGGGCCTGGAGCTCGCGGGCGCGGTCGAGCTCGTAGACGGTCTTGAGGAGCCAGGCGGAGAAGGCGCAGGTGAAGGTGAGGAGGAGGCTGGTGAGGAAGACGCCGGCCGCGTACCCCGCAGCCTCCGCGGGGGGCCGGACGGCGGCGGCCGGCAGTCCGGCGAGCACGGCCGCCGCGAGGGGCAGCAGCACCATGTGGCGGACCTTGGCCAGGGCGAGGGAGAGGGCGCCCGTGGCGAAGGCGACCGTGTTGACCACGATCATGGGGGTGGCGTTCTCCTCGCCGGTCTGGCCGGCGGACTGCAGGGCCAGCAGGGCGGCGACGATCACCACGGTCAGGGCGGCCGTGGCGGCGGTCTGCCGCGCAGGGCGTTCGCGGTGGCCCAGGACCCAGTCCAGCGCTCTGGAGGAGAGCACTCCGCACAGCACGGGGTGCGCCAGCACGGGCAGGACGAGCACCGCGGCGACGGGCCCCGGCGCCGTGCCGAGGGCGGCGAGGAGGACGAGCGCCTCGATCGCCATGAAGAAGTGGAAGGACCAGCGCGTGTACAGCTCGACCTTGGCCGCGCTGCTGCGGTTCTTCCACCATCCGGTCAGTCTCGACACGGTTCCCGTCCGTTCCCCCCGCCGCCCTCGGGCGGGCGCTCCCCACGGTCCAAGCCTGGCGGCGGGCCGGCCGCCGCACCAGTGCACGTGATCATCGCCGAGGATGACATTTGTCAGTGGCCGGCGGGGTGCGGGGGTATACGACGAAGGGCCCTGATCGATGATCAGGGCCCTTCGGAGCTGAGCGGACGACGAGACTCGAACTCGCGACATCCACCTTGGCAAGGTGGTGCTCTACCAACTGAGCTACGTCCGCATGCCCGCCTCGGCACGATGGCCGCGCGATGCGTGCATCACTCTACCCGATCCACCGGAGTGGTGGGTAAAGCCTGCGAGCGGGTGACAGGGATCGCACACTGCGCCTTCCCCCTGGAAGGGGGATGTTCTGCTACTGAACTACACCCGCACGACCTTCGGGGCTCTGACCTGCGGCCTCGCCCCTCGGCGTGATCCACACACTAGCGGACGACAGGGGGTGGATGCCAAATCCGCCCCCGCTCCCCCGCCCCGCCGAGCGCGGCAGGGGCCGGCCGCCTGCCCGGGGGCGGATCAGTGCGCCTGCTCGTACGCCTCGTAGACGCGCTTGGGGATCCGGCCCCGCGGGGGCACGTCGAAGTCGTGCGACCGGGCCCAGGCGCGGACCACCGCCGGGTCGGGGGCGAGGGAGGTGTGCTTGAAGGCCCGTCCGGAGCGGGACTGCCGGCGGCCGGCCGCCACGTACGGGGCCAGGCTCTTCCGGAGTTTCTTCGCGTTGGCCGGATTGAGATCGATCTCGTAGGACTTCCCGTCCAGGCCGAACGTGACGGTTTCCGCCGCTTCTCCGCCGTCGATGTCGTCGGAGAGAGTGACCACTACGCGCTGCGCCACGGATCTCGATCCCTTCGTGGGCCACTCGCCGCCGTCCGTTGACGTGCGGTGATGTCGCCTGTGTGGATGTTTCGGAGCAATGCGGTTTTCCGGCCCCGAAGCGGGGTGGCAAATCCCGCTCGCTCGGGGATTCCTTTGTACCGCGATTGCCATTGCATTGCGAAGCCCAGTTAATTGTCTGCGCGTGTCCCGCCGCAATGCCGAGTCGGGGGTTTTCCGGCGGATTTTGCGAAGCGTTGGTGAAGCCCGAAGGGCGCCTGTTCGGCCGCCTCCGGAAATCTACCCGCGTAGAAATTTCGGGCGGGTACGCTGAAGGAACCGCCTTGCACCAACCACCCATCGGGAGTGCCAGTGGCACGCGTCGTAGTCGACGTCATGCTCAAGCCGGAGATCCTCGACCCCCAGGGCCAGGCGGTGCAGCGTGCACTGCCGCGCCTGGGCTTCGAGGGCATCGCCGACGTCCGCCAGGGGAAGCGCTTCGAGCTGGAGGTGGAGGGTCCGGTCGACCAGACCGCCCTCGACCGGATCCACAAGATGGCCGAAACGTTCCTCGCCAACACCGTCATCGAAGACTTCACCGTGAAGGTAGAGGACTGACCGGTGACCACTCGCATCGGTGTCGTCACGTTCCCCGGAACGCTCGACGACCGTGACTCGCTGCGCGCCGTGCGCCTCGCAGGGGCCGAGCCCGTCTCGCTGTGGCACCGCGACAAGGACCTGCACCAGGTCGACGCGGTCGTCCTCGCGGGCGGCTTCTCCTACGGCGACTACCTGCGCGCCGGAGCCATCTCCCGGTTCTCGCCGGTGATGGAGACCATCATCGAGCAGGCCAGGGGCGGCATGCCGGTCCTCGGCATCTGCAACGGCTTCCAGATCCTCACCGAGGCCCACCTGCTGCCGGGGGCGATGCTCCGGAACAACCACCTGCACTTCATCTGCCGCGACCAGAAGCTGCGCGTCGAGAACGCGGACACCTCCTGGACCGGCGACTACGAGCAGGGCCAGGAGATCTCCGTCCCGCTCAAGAACATGGACGGCCGCTACGTCGCCGACCAGCGGACGCTGGACGAACTGGAGGGCGAGGGCCGAGTGGCCTTCCGGTACCTCGACTTCAACCCCAACGGCTCGCTGAACGACATCGCCGGCATCACCAACGCCGCCGGCAACGTCGTCGGCCTCATGCCGCACCCCGAGCACGCGGTCGAGCCGCTGATCGGGACCGGCCGCACCGACGGCCTCGGATTCTTCACCTCGATCCTGAAGAAGCTGGTCTCCGCATGACTCTGGACACCGTCAAGCACGCCGCCGGGACCCCGGACGCGGCGCAGCCCTGGAAGGAACTCGGCCTCAAGGAGGACGAGTACCAGCGCATCCGCGAGATCCTCGGCCGCCGCCCCACGGGCGCCGAGCTCGCCATGTACTCCGTGATGTGGTCCGAGCACTGCTCGTACAAGAGCAGCAAGGTCCACCTGCGCCAGTTCGGCGAGAAGGCCCCCGCGAACGACGCCATGCTCGTCGGCATCGGCGAGAACGCCGGCGTCGTCGACGTCGGCCAGGGCTACGCGGTCACCTTCAAGGTCGAGTCGCACAACCACCCCTCGTACATCGAGCCCTACCAGGGCGCGGCGACCGGCGTCGGCGGCATCGTCCGCGACATCCTCGCCATGGGCGCCCGCCCGGTCGCCGTCGTCGACCCCCTGCGCTTCGGCGCCGCCGACCACCCCGACACCAAGCGCGTCCTGCCGGGCGTCGTCGCGGGCATCGGCGGCTACGGCAACTGCCTGGGCCTGCCCAACATCGGCGGCGAGGTCGTCTTCGACGCCTGCTACCAGGGCAACCCGCTGGTCAACGCCGGCTGCATCGGCGTGATGAAGCACGAGGACATCCACCTCGCCAAGGCCTCCGGCCCCGGCAACAAGGTGATCCTCTACGGCGCCCGCACCGGCGGCGACGGCATCGGCGGCGTCTCGGTCCTCGCGTCCGAGACCTTCGACGACACCAAGCCCGCCAAGCGCCCCGCCGTCCAGGTCGGCGACCCGTTCCAGGAGAAGCTCCTCATCGAGTGCACCCTGGAGATCTTCAAGGAGAAGCTGGTCGCGGGCATCCAGGACCTCGGCGGCGCCGGCCTGTCCTGCGCCACCTCCGAGCTGGCCTCCGCCGGCTCCGGCGGCATGCGCGTCGAGCTCGACACCGTCCCGCTGCGCGACGCCACGCTCTCGCCCGAGGAGATCCTCATGAGCGAGTCGCAGGAGCGCATGTGCGCGATCGTCGAGCCGCAGCACGTCGACCGCTTCATGGAGATCTGCGAGAAGTGGGACGTCATCGCCACGGTCATCGGCGAGGTGACCGACGGCGAGCGCCTGGAGATCTTCTGGCACGGCGAGCAGATCGTGGACGTGCCCCCGGGCACCGTCGCCCACGAGGGCCCGGTCTACCAGCGGCCGTACGCCCGCCCCGACTGGCAGGACGCCCTCCAGGCCGACGACGCCGGCAAGCTGGCGCGCCCGCAGACCTCCAAGGAGCTCCGCGCGCAGGTCCTGGCGCTGGTCTCCTCCCCGAACCAGGCCTCGAAGTCCTGGATCACCGACCAGTACGACCGGTTCGTGCAGGGCAACACCGTCCTCGCGCAGCCGGAGGACGCCGGCATCGTCCGCATCGACGAGGAGTCGAACCTCGGCGTGGCCATGGCGACGGACGGCAACGGCCGCTACGCCAAGCTCGACCCGTACACGGGTGCGCAGCTGGCGCTGGCGGAGGCGTACCGGAACGTCGCCGCGACCGGCGCCAAGCCGCTGGCCGTCTCCGACTGCCTGAACTTCGGCTCGCCCGAGGACCCCGGCGTCATGTGGCAGTTCGCCGAGGCCTGCCGCGGTCTCGCGGACGCCTGCCTGGAGCTGGGCACGCCGGTCACCGGCGGCAACGTCTCGCTGTACAACCAGACCGGCGACACCGCGATCCACCCGACCCCGGTCGTGGCGGTCCTCGGCGTCATCGACGACGTCAACCGGCGGACGCCGATGGCGTTCGCCGAGCCCGGCCAGCTGCTGTACCTGCTCGGCGACACCGCCGAGGAGTTCGGCGGCTCCGCCTGGTCGCAGGTCGTCCACGACCACCTCGGCGGCCTCCCGCCGAAGGTGGACCTGGGCCGCGAGAAGCTGCTCGCCGAGATCCTGATCGCCGCCTCGCGCGACGGCATGGTCGACGCGGCGCACGACGTCTCCGACGGCGGCGTCGTCCAGGCGCTCACCGAGTCCTGCCTGCGCGGCGGGAACGGCGCCCGGATCGTGGTCCCCGAGGGCCTGGACGCGTTCACCTTCCTGTTCTCCGAGTCCGCCGGCCGGGCCGTCGTGGCCGTCCCGCGCAGCGAGGAGCTCCGCTTCACCGACATGTGCGGCGCGCGCGGCCTGCCCGCCACCCGCATCGGTGTCGTGGACGGCGAGGAGATCGAGGTCCAGGGCGAGTTCACGATCCCGCTGGCCGAGCTCCGCGAGGCCCACGAGGCGACGATCCCCGGCCTGCTGGCCTGATCCGCCCCGCCCCGCGGCACGGCGGGCGCCCCACCCGGGTGCCCGCCGTGCTGCGGCCGCCGCGGCCGATCGGGCACACTCGCCGCATGGCACCCAGGACCCGTCGCCCGCGCACCTACGACGCCGTGAAGATCCGAGCCGCCGTCACGGCGCAGTTCGGCCATCTCGCCGACGCGGTCCGCGAACTGACGCCCGAGCAGCTCGCCCGCCCCACCGGCCTGGGCGACTGGACCGTCGCCGACCTCGCGGCGCACATCGCCTGGATCGCCGACTCGCTCGCCGCCGGACTGGCCCGCCCGCCGGCCGCCGTCCCCGAGCTCACGGCCGTCGAGTGGCCGTCCGCGACCTCCTCGCTCGCCGGGAAGATCGCCGAGGCCGCCAAGGAGACCCTCGCGGGCGCCCCGCTCGCCGAGCTGTACGACCGCGCGGGGGCCCGCATGGCCGAGCAGCTCGCGGCGAACCCGGTCGGCAGCCGGGTCCTGCACCTGTGGGTCGGGGACATGGCCCTCGCCGACTTCCTCGTCACCCGCGCCGTGGAGCTCACCGTCCACACCGACGACCTCAACCGGGCCGCGGGCCTGGACGTCCCGATCGACCGGCAGGCGCTCGCCGCCACCACGCGGCTGCTCGCCGACGCCCTCGCGCTCGCCGCGCCGGGCGGTGCGGTGGAGGTGCGCGTCCCGCCGTTCGCGGTCGTCCAGTGCATCGAGGGCCCCCGGCACACCCGCGGCACCCCGCCGGGCGTCGTGGAGACCGATCCGCTGACGTGGATCCGGCTGGCCACCGGGCGTACGCAGTGGGAGGCGGCCCTCGCCGACGCCCGGGTCACCGCGAGCGGCGAGCGGGCCGACCTCGCCGCACTGCTGCCGGTGATGAGCTGAATCCGGCCACCGGCGCGGCGGGCGCCGACGGGGCCGGTCCGCGCCCGCGGAACCGGTCGGGCCGGCCGCCCGTCCCACCGGCATGCGAACGCTCCGGAACCTCCCCGCAGCCCTCGTCGCCCTCCTGGCCCTCGCCGCGACCTCCGCGTGCGGCGACGGAGGCGCCCCACCCGGCGCCTCCGCGGGCCCCGACTTCGCCGGCAACTGGTCCGTACGGAGCCTGACGGCCGGCGGCCGCACCCTGACCGCACCTCCCACCGCGCTCGTGGACTTCGAGACCGGCGCCCCCGGCCGGGCCGAGGCCAAGGGCAACTACGGCTGCAACGGCTTCACCGCGGCCGTCACCCACGAGGCCGCCGGCCGGCAGGCCACCGCCCTCACCGTCGAACCCGGCGCGTCGACCACCATGGCCTGCGAACACAGCGCCTTCGAGGCCGAGTTCGCCAAGGTGCTCCGCGGGCGCCTGGAGGCACGCCGCGGCCCCGGGGACCGGCTGACCCTGAAGGCCGCCGACGGCAGCACCGTCGAGCTGGTGCTGCGCGCCCCCGTGCCGGACGCCCCGCTCACCGCCACCCAGTGGACCGTCACGGCCCTGCTCAGCGGTGGTACGGCAGCCTCCGTACCGGCTCCGGCGGCCGGCCGGGCCGTCCTGCGGATCGGCCCCGACGGTGCCGCGGAGGGCAACCTCGGGTGCAACCGGTTCAGCGCCCCGGCCGCCGTCGAGGGCGACCGGATCACCTTCGGCGGGCTGACGTCGACCCGGGTCGCCTGCACCGGCCCCGAGGGCGACCTGGAGCGCACCCTCACCGAACTCCTCGGCAGCGGCCCCCTCACCTGGCGGATCCGGGCGCACACCCTCACCCTGACCGCGCCCGACGGCCGCGGGCTGACGGCCGAGGCGGCCTCCGCCGCCGAGTGACCCGTACGAACGCACCGGAAAAAGGGAAAGAAAAGGAAAAGAAACGCGGCGTTCCCGGCGGCGGCGCCCCGCTCTCCCGGAGAAAGCGGAGCGGGATCCGCCGACCGCGGCGCCGGCGCCGTCGGCCGCCGCCCGACCGCACTCGCGCCGCTCTCGCCGCGACACCGCAGGAAGAGCGCCCATTGCATCGGCAGGTGCGTGTCAACCACCGCATTTGCGGATATCGGACCCGTCACCCTCCGCAGGGGTTACCCGACTGTCCGCACTGTGACTTTTACCGTCAGTCCCCAATTCGGACCAGTGGTCGATCTCGCCTACACTCGGTGGCGTGCCTCGTGGTGATGGACGACTCAACCACGACCTGCTCCCCGGCGAAAAGGGCCCCCAGGACGCTTGCGGCGTCTTCGGTGTCTGGGCTCCGGGTGAAGAGGTCGCCAAGCTCACCTACTTCGGACTGTATGCACTGCAGCACCGCGGACAGGAGTCCGCGGGCATCGCTGTGAGCAACGGTTCCCAGATCCTCGTCTTCAAGGACATGGGACTCGTCTCCCAGGTCTTCGACGAAACCTCCCTCGGATCGCTCCAAGGTCATATCGCGGTCGGTCACGCCCGCTACTCGACCACCGGCGCTTCCGTCTGGGAGAACGCCCAGCCGACCTTCCGCGCGACCGCCCACGGCTCCATCGCCCTGGGCCACAACGGCAACCTGGTGAACACCGCCGAGCTTGCCGAGATGGTCGCCGACCTCCCCCGACAGGACGGCCGCGCCACCCAGGTGGCGGCCACCAACGACACCGACCTCGTCACGGCCCTGCTGGCCGGCCAGACGGACGACGAGGGCCGCCCCCTGACCGTCGAGGAGTCGGCCGCCAAGGTCCTCCCGCAGGTCAAGGGCGCCTTCTCGCTCGTCTTCATGGACGAGACCACCCTCTACACCGCCCGTGACCCGCAGGGCATCCGCCCGCTGGTCCTCGGCCGCCTGGAGCGCGGCTGGGTCGTCGCGAGCGAGACCGCCGCCCTCGACATTGTGGGCGCCAGCTTCGTCCGCGAGGTCGAGCCCGGCGAGCTCATCGCCATCGACGAGAACGGCCTGCGCACCTCCCGCTTCGCAGAAGCGAAGCCCAAGGGCTGTGTGTTCGAGTACGTCTACCTGGCGCGCCCGGACACCGACATCGCCGGCCGGAACGTCTACCTCTCGCGCGTCGAGATGGGCCGCCGCCTCGCCAAGGAGGCCCCGGTCGACGCCGACCTGGTGATAGCGACGCCGGAATCCGGCACGCCGGCCGCCGTCGGCTACGCCGAGGCGAGCGGCATCCCGTACGGCTCCGGCCTGGTCAAGAACGCCTACGTCGGCCGGACCTTCATCCAGCCCTCGCAGACGATCCGCCAGCTGGGCATCCGCCTCAAGCTCAACCCGCTCAAGGAAGTCATCCGGGGCAAGCGCCTGGTGGTCGTGGACGACTCGATCGTCCGCGGCAACACCCAGCGCGCGCTGGTCCGCATGCTCCGCGAGGCCGGTGCGGCCGAGGTCCACATCCGGATCTCCTCGCCGCCGGTGAAGTGGCCGTGCTTCTTCGGCATCGACTTCGCCACCCGGGCCGAGCTGATCGCCAACGGCATGAGCGTCGAGGAGATCGGCACCTCGCTGGGCGCGGACTCCCTCGCGTACATCTCCCTCGACGCCATGGTCGAGGCGACGACCATCCAGAAGCCGAACCTCTGCCGCGCCTGCTTCGACGGCGAGTACCCCATGGAGCTGCCCGACCCGCAGCTGCTGGGCAAGCAGCTCCTGGAGACCGAGCTGGCCGGCGGCACCGACGCCGCCGACGCGCTGCGCCGCCCGTAGCCCGCAGTCCCGCTCAACCTGCGCCGGGCCCTGTCTTTCAAGCTTTTCCCAGGGCCCGGCACTCCAACGCAGTAACGACACGAAAGCTCTCTCCTGTCATGACAGAGAAGACCACCGGTGCCAGCTACGCCGCGGCGGGCGTCGACATCGAAGCGGGGGACCGCGCCGTCGAGCTGATGAAGGAGTGGGTGAAGAAGACGCAGCGCCCCGAGGTCCTCGGCGGCCTGGGCGGCTTCGCCGGCCTCTTCGACGCCTCCGCCCTCAAGCGCTACGAGCGCCCCCTGCTGGCCTCTGCCACCGACGGGGTGGGCACGAAGGTCGACATCGCCCGCCAGATGGGCGTCTACGACACGATCGGCCACGACCTGGTCGCCATGGTCATGGACGACATCGTGGTGTGCGGAGCCGAGCCCCTCTTCATGACGGACTACATCTGCGTGGGCAAGGTCCACCCGGAGCGCGTCGCCGCCATCGTCAAGGGCATCGCCGAGGGCTGCGTCCTCGCCGGCTGCGCCCTCGTCGGCGGCGAGACCGCCGAGCACCCGGGCCTGCTGGGCCCGGACGACTTCGACGTGGCGGGCGCGGGCACCGGCGTCGTCGAGTACGACGCCCTGCTCGGCGCGGATCGCATCCGTACGGGTGACGCGGTCATCGCGATGGCGTCGTCCGGCCTTCACTCGAACGGGTACTCGCTCGTCCGCCACGTCCTCTTCGACCGCGCCGGGATGTCGCTCGACGCCCACGTCGAGGAGCTCGGCCGGACCCTCGGCGAGGAGCTGCTGGAGCCCACCAAGATCTACTCGCTGGACTGCCTGGCCCTCACCCGTACGGCCGAGGTCCACGCCTTCTCGCACATCACCGGCGGCGGCCTCGCGGCCAATCTGGCCCGGGTGGTCCCGGACCACCTGCACGCCACCGTCGACCGGTCGACGTGGGCGCCCGGCGCGATCTTCGACCTCGTCGGCACGGCCGGCCGGGTGGAGCAGCTGGAGCTGGAGAAGACCCTGAACATGGGCGTCGGCATGATGGCCGTCGTCCCGCAGGAGTCGGTGGACGTGGCGCTGACCGCGCTGGCCGACCGCGGCGTCGACGCCTGGGTCGCGGGCGCGATCACCGAGCGGGGCGAGCACGCCACGGGTGCGGAGCTGACCGGCTCCTACGCGCGCTGAGGGATGCACGGAAACCCGGTCCGGGGCGGGGCCCCGGACCGGGTTTCCTGTGCTGTTGCAGCTGCTCGGCCGCGTGGGTGGCCGGCTACGGCGTAGGCGTCAAGCGCCGCGACGCTGCGCGGACGGGCCGGACTCGTCGTCCTCGTCCTCGTCGTCGTCGTTGTACATCTCCGCGTACTTGGCGTACGGGTCGTCGTCGTCCAGCTCGTCATCGACGTCGACCGGCTCGCTGACAGGCAGCAGCGGCGCCGTCGGCGATGCGCCCAGCTCGTTGGCCAGACGCGCAAGGTCAGTGCCGCCGCTGTTGTACTTCAGCTGGCGGGCGACCTTCGTCTGCTTGGCCTTGGCCCGGCCGCGCCCCATGGCTCGACCCCCTCGGTGACGGGGCTCGACGGCCCCAGAGTCTGACACGCGTTCATGGTTCGGAGCGGGCTCTCCTCGGAGAGACCGTCCGTAGGGGTTTAACGGTACCTGCTTCCGCGGCCATACGGTACGCCGCCCGCATCACGCGCCCCGGTGCAGTACCACCGAGGCGCCCCGTCCTCGCTGGTCAGCTGCGATTTTAACTCTTTCCCGGCGGGCGACCCGCCGAGGCGCAGTGAGTTCCGTCTCGCCGCGCCCGGCGGGGCCGCCCGCCGGCGGGGTCAGGAGGCCTTCGCCGCCTTGGCGGCGCGGGCGTCCGCCATGCGCTGCTCGGCGATGCGGTCGGCGGCGGCGGCCGGCGGAATGCCGTCCGACTTCGCACGTGCGAAGATTTCGAGCGTGGTGTCGAAGATCTTCGTGGCCTTCGCCTTGCAGCGGTCGAAGTCGAAGCCGTGGAGCTCGTCGGCGACCTGGATCACACCGCCCGCGTTGACGACGTAGTCCGGGGCGTAGAGGATCCCGCGGTCCGCGAGGTCCTTCTCGATGCCGGGGTGGGCGAGCTGGTTGTTCGCCGCGCCGCAGACGATCGTGGCGGTGAGCGCCGGGACGGTGTCGTCGTTCAGGGCGCCGCCGAGCGCGCAGGGGGCGTAGATGTCCAGGCCCTCGGTGCGGATCAGCGCGTCGGTGTCGGCGACGGCGACGACCTGCGGGTGCTTGTCGAGGATGCGGCGGACGGAGTCCTCGCGGACGTCCGTGATCACGACCTCGGCGCCGTCCTCCAGGAGGTGCTCGACGAGGTAGTGGCCGACCTTGCCGACGCCGGCCACGCCGACCTTGCGGCCGCGCAGCGTCGGGTCGCCCCACAGGTGCTGGGCGCTGGCGCGCATGCCCTGGAAGACGCCGAAGGCGGTGAGGACGGAGGAGTCGCCGGCGCCGCCGTTCTCGGGGGAGCGGCCGGTGGCCCAGCGGGTCTCGCGGGCGACGACGTCCATGTCGGCGACGTAGGTGCCGACGTCGCAGGCGGTGACGTAGCGGCCGCCGAGGGACTCCACGAAGCGGCCGTAGGCCAGCAGGAGCTCCTCGGTCTTGATGACGTCCGGGTCGCCGATGATGACGGCCTTGCCGCCGCCGAGGCCGAGGCCGGCCATGGCGTTCTTGTAGGACATGCCGCGCGAGAGGTTCAGCGCGTCCAGGACGGCCTCCTCGTCGGAGGCGTACGCGTGGAAGCGCGTGCCGCCGAGGGCGGGGCCCAGGGCGGTGGAGTGGATGGCGATGACGGCCTTGAGTCCGGTGGCCCGGTCCTGGCACAGCACGACTTGCTCGTGGCCGCCCTGCTCCGTGCGGAACAGGGTGTGCAGGACGCCGTCGGTCATTTCGGTCACGGTGGTGACTCCCATGGAAGAGATGCGGCGGAATGACGCCCGCCCTGCGGGTGGGGGAGGGCGTGCTGGGAGCAGAGTAAGTCCAAAGCGCCGCCCGCAGAGCCCCTGTCCGGGGATCGGAACACTCCCGGAGTACGGGCCCGGCGCCCCGCTGCCGCCGGGGTCGGTCCGCGCGGCGGGCGGAGTAGGCCCGGGCGGGGCGGGGGAGTACGGAAGCGTGAGTGCATCCCGCGACCCCCGGCCGCCCTCCGAGCGCCCGGCGCCGACCGTCCCGTACGCCTCCTACCTGCGCGTCTACGAGCCGCTGGCGGCCTTCGCCGAGCCGGAGCGCACGCACTGGGCGGCGTACGCCCGGCGCGGGGCGGCGCCGACGGCCCAGGACGAACTGCGCCGGTCGCTGGCGGAGTTGGTGCGCGTCCCGGTGGCGGGGGTGCCGCGGCGCGAGAGCTCGGACGCCTTCACGGCGGAGGTGGACGGGGTGCTGCTGGTCTGCCCGTGGCGGACCCGGCTGCGGGGCTGGCTGGCGCTGAAGGAGCTCGTCGAGGAGTTCCCGGCTCCGGTGCTGGACGCGGCGCTGCCCCCGGAGTCGCGGCGGCGGGCGGCCGAGGAGTACGAGCGCTGGCGCGAGCGGAACCCGGACGCGCGGCCGTGGATCCGCAGCTCGGTGTGGCAGGTGCCACTGCGCTGGTTCGTGCTCGTGTCGGACGATGAGCGGGAGTACCTGCCGGGCGAGCGGCTGCGGTACCGGACGCCGATGGTCCAGGCGCGGCGGCGGCTGGCCCGGGCGCTGCGGACGCTGCGCGAGGCGGAGGGGTACGAGATGCTCGCCGACGGGCTGGTCGGGGTCGGCAGCTGGCTGGAGGAGTTCCACCCGCGGTCCATGGTCGAACTGGACTACGGCGGGCTGGTGCACGCGCTGCCGGCGGAGCGGCTGGCGGCGGACCGGTCGGCCCGGGACGTCGCGGCGGGGATGGCGGCGCTGCGGTCCGGGGACGAGGCCGGGGCGGCGGAGGCGTACGCGGAATTGGGGGAGCGCTGGCGGGAGGTCCGGGAGAGACTGTTCGCCAACTAGGGGGAGCCGCGAACCCGTATTCGGGCCGAACGGGCGGGACCTACGTCCCGATCCGGGCCATTGCCTCAAGCGTGACGGACTGCACTAAACACACCCTTGCGCCGTTCCCCTACCCTCGTGCCAAAATAGGACAAGGAGTCCGGGGAGGGTTCCTTCCGCCCAACTGAGGGCGGAATGCTCGGCATTGCACGCTACGGGGGGTCCAGAGGACTCCTGATCACTCTGTGACTGATCGTTACAGTGGGGTGACTGTCCGTTATGGGGCGGTCCATCGGCTTCCGACCGCTGATGAACACCTCGGAGGGCAATTCCGTCGGTTTGGCCGTCGCGGCTGGACGGATGGTGTAGTTGTAGTGCCGAGGACAAGCCGTTCGTCCTATAACCGACTCGGCCCGCGTATGTCCATTTCGGGCAACGCGGGCCAAGGTGCAGAATTTAGAGGAAAGAACCGAGATGGTTCGGTTCTCCCGAGGAGGCCGCTCATGACCGCTCGCACCCCTGATGCCGAGCCGCTGCTGACCCCGGCTGAGGTCGCCACGATGTTCCGCGTGGACCCGAAGACGGTGACCCGCTGGGCCAAGGCCGGCAAGCTGACGTCCATCCGCACCCTGGGTGGGCACCGCCGCTACCGCGAGGCCGAGGTCCGCGCCCTGCTCGCGGGAATTCCGCAGCAGCGCAGCGAGGCCTGAGGTCGCGTTCATCACCCCGCTTTGAACGGGTAGGCATCGGATCCCCCAATCCGATGAAACCCACTGTGCTTCATTCGGCCGGACCTGCCCCAACAGGTGCCCGGCCGTTCGGTCGCGCTGGACTCCGCCGGGTCCAGCGCGATCTTTTTTGTGCCCGCGGGCGGGGCGGCGAGCGGACGCCCGGGCGTCCGGGCCGCCCCTGGGAGGAGGTGCCATTGCACATATTAAATTGAGCGGACGTATAGGTGCGATAAAAGTGCGGGTGCCGAAAACTCGTGTGGTGACTCCTGTCACAGGCTGTGACTCTTGTGTGGGAGGCAATGCGCCCGTAAAGGGATGTCCCGCGCAGAGCGGTCTCGCCCGAGGCGTGACTTACGCGGAGGATTGCACCCGTGGAGGGCAGACGGGTGAATTCGGTCGGCCGAACGGGTGAAGTACCGGCCGTTGCCTCCCGGGCGGGCGGTGGCCCCCGTGGCGCGTGTGCCGGCCCGGGCCGCCGGAGTGCGGCCGGCGCAGTGGACGCAGCAGTGGACGCAGCAGGTGACGCGGCGGACGCGGACGTGCAGAAGGGCCCGCATCCTGGGGATGCGGGCCCTTCTCCTGCTGCGATCCTGACGGGACTTGAACCCGCGACCTCCACCTTGACAGGGTGGCGAGCTAACCAACTGCTCCACAGGACCTCGATGTGCAGCCGTTTTCTCGCTTGGCTGCGCATCAGACTGTACATGAGCCCGGGGGGTGCGGTCGAACCGGCCGGGCGCCCCGTCACGGAGCCGCCGCGTCCACCGCCTTCACGATGCGCTTGTCGGAGATCGGGTACGCCGTCCCCAGCGAGTGCGCGAAGTAGCTGACCCGGAGTTCCTCGATCATCCAGCGGATGTCCGTGACCGCCTCCGGCACGGGCCGGCCCTTGGGCAGCTGCTCCAGCAGCCAGGCGTACTCGTCCTGCATCTCGTGGATCTTCTGCATGCGCGTGGTGTCCCGCTGGACGGCCGTCGGCATCTGCTGGAGCCGCCGGTCGGCCGCCACCAGGTACCGCATCAGGTCCGGCAGCCGCCGCAGCCCGGTCAGGGTGACGAAGCCGGGCGGCATGAGGGCCGCCAGCTGCGCCCTGACGTCCTGCAGGTTCGCCAGCAGGGCCGGGCTCTGCGTGCCCTTCAGGCGCCGTTCGCAGGCCTGCCAGGCCGCGAGGACCTGCTGCACCTGCCCGACCGTGCGGACGGTCGTGTCCACCAGGTCGGCGCGCACGGCCTCGTACAGCCTGCGGTAGCCCGCCTCGTCCCAGGCCGGGCCGCCGTGGTCGGCGATCAGCTTGTCCGCCGCGGCCGTCGCGCAGTCGTCGAACAGCGCCTGCACGGAGCCGTGCGGGGTGCGCGACAGCGACAGCTTCTGCTGGTTGCTGAGCCGGTCCGAGGCGAACTTGGCGGCGTTCACGGGGAGGTTCAGCAGGATCAGCCGGCGCGTGCCCAGCCACATCGCCTGCTGCTGCTCGGCCTCGGTGTCGAAGAGGCGCACGGCGACGCTCGCCCCCTCGTCGACCAGCGCCGGGTACGCCTTCACGGGCTGGCCGGCCCGCCGCGTCTCGAAGACCCGGGCCAGGGCGCCGATCGTCCAGTCCGTCAGGCCGGAGCGCTCCACCGACTCCCCGCCCGCCCGCTCGGCGGTGGCCGCGGCGGCCTGGGAGAGGGCCTGGCGGGCCTTCGGCTTGAGCTTCAGGCGCAGCGCCTCCAGGTCCTTGTCCTCCGCGACCTTCCGGCGCCGCTCGTCAACGATCCGGAAGGTGATCTTCAGGTGGTCGGGGATCCGGGACGGGTCGAAGTCGTCCGCGGTGACCGGGACGCCCACCATCCGGTGCAGTTCGCGCGCCAGCGTGGCCGTCAGGGGCTCCTGGAGGGGAACCGCCGAGTCCAGGAAGCGGGCCGCGTAGTTCGGCGCGGGCACGTAGTGGCGGCGGATCGGCTTGGGCAGCGACCGGATCAGCTCGGTCACCACCTCCTCCCGCAGGCCCGGGATCTGCCAGTCGAAGCCCTCGGAGGTCACCTGGTTGAGCACCTGGAGCGGGATGTGGACGGTCACGCCGTCCGCGTCCGCACCCGGCTCGAACTGGTAGGTGACCCGGAACTTCAGCTGCCCCTGCCGCCAGGAGTCGGGGTAGTCGGCCTTGGTGACGCCGGCCGCCTTCTCCGTCAGCAGCATCTCGCGCTCGAAGTCGAGGAGTTCGGGCTCCTCGCGGCGCTTGTGCTTCCACCAGGAGTCGAAGTGCGCCCCCGACACCACGTGCTCGGGGATCCGCTGGTCGTAGAAGTCGAAGAGGGTCTCGTCGTCGACGACGATGTCGCGGCGCCGCGCCCGGTTCTCCAGCTCCTCGACCTCGGTCAGCAGCTTGCGGTTGTCCGCGTAGAACTTGTGGTGGGTGCGCCAGTCCCCCTCGACGAGGGCGTGGCGGATGAACAGCTCGCGTGAGGCCTCCGGGTCGATCCGCCCGTAGTTGACCTTCCGCTGGGCGACGATCGGCACGCCGTACAGCGTGACCCTCTCGTACGCCATCACGGCCGCCTGGTCCTTCTCCCAGTGCGGCTCGCTGTACGTGCGCTTCAGCAGGTGCCCGGCGAGCGGCTCGACCCACTCGGGCTCCACCTTGGCGTTGACCCGCGCCCACAGCCGGGAGGTCTCCACCAGCTCGGCGGACATCACGAACTTGGGCTGCTTCTTGAAGAGCGCCGAGCCCGGGAAGATCGCGAACTTGGCGCTGCGGGCGCCGAGGTACTCGTTCTTGTCGGTGTCCTTCAGGCCGATGTGCGACAGCAGGCCCGCGAGCAGCGACACGTGCACGTGCTGCTCGGAGGCGTCCGCCTCGTTCACGTGGATGCCCATGCCCTTGGCGACCGTGCGCAGCTGCGAGTAGATGTCCTGCCACTCGCGGATCCGCAGGAAGTTCAGGTACTCCTGCTTGCACATCCGGCGGAAGGAGGAGGAGCCGCGCTCCTTCTGCTGCTCCCGGACGTAGCGCCACAGGTTCAGGAAGGACAGGAAGTCGCTGGTCTCGTCCTTGAAGCGGGCGTGGTGCTGGTCGGCCTGGGTCTGCTTGTCGGACGGGCGCTCGCGCGGGTCCTGGATCGACAGCGCGGCGGCGATGACCATGACCTCGCGGACGCAGCCGTTGCGGTCGGCCTCCAGGACCATGCGGGCCAGCCGCGGGTCCACGGGCAGCTGGGAGAGCTTGCGGCCGAGCGGGGTGAGCCGCTTGCGGGGGTCCTTCTCGGCCGGGTCGAGGGCGCCGAGCTCCTGGAGGAGCTGGACGCCGTCGCGGATGTTGCGGTGGTCCGGCGGGTCGATGAACGGGAACTTCTCGATCTCCCCGAGCCCGGCCGCGGTCATCTGGAGGATGACGGAGGCGAGGTTGGTGCGGAGGATCTCCGCGTCGGTGAACTCCGGGCGGGCCTCGAAGTCGTCCTCGGAGTACAGCCGGATGCAGATGCCGTCGCTGGTGCGGCCGCAGCGGCCCTTGCGCTGGTTGGCGCTGGCCTGCGAGATCCGCTCGATCGGCAGGCGCTGGACCTTGGTGCGGTGGCTGTACCGGGAGATGCGGGCGGTGCCCGGGTCGATCACGTACTTGATGCCGGGGACGGTCAGCGAGGTCTCGGCGACGTTCGTGGCGAGGACGATGCGGCGGCCGGTGTGCTGCTGGAAGACCCGGTGCTGCTCGGCGTGGGAGAGGCGGGCGTACAGCGGCAGCACTTCCGTGAAGCGCAGCTTCTTCTTGACGAGGGCGTCCGCGGTGTCGCGGATCTCGCGCTCGCCGGAGAGGAAGACCAGGATGTCGCCCGGCCCCTCGGCCTGGAGCTCGTCCACGGCGTCGCAGATCGCGGTGATCTGGTCGCGGTCGCTCTCCTCGGAATCCTCCTCCAGCAGCGGCCGGTAGCGGACCTCCACGGGGAACGTGCGGCCGCTGACCTCGACGATCGGGGCGTCGCCGAAATGGCGGGAGAAGCGCTCCGGGTCGATGGTCGCGGAGGTGATCACGACCTTGAGGTCGGGGCGCCGGGGCAGCAGCTGGGAGAGGTAGCCCAGCAGGAAGTCGATGTTCAGGGACCGCTCGTGGGCCTCGTCGATGATGATCGTGTCGTAGGCGCGCAGCTCGCGGTCGGTCTGGATCTCCGCGAGGAGGATGCCGTCCGTCATCAGCTTCACGAAGGTCGCGTCCGGGTCGACCTGGTCGGTGAAGCGGACCTTCCAGCCGACCGTGCCGCCGATCTCGCACTTCAGCTCCTCGGCGATCCGCTCGGCGACCGTGCGGGCCGCGAGGCGGCGGGGCTGGGTGTGCCCGATCATGCCGCGGACGCCGCGGCCCAGCTCCATGCAGATCTTGGGGATCTGCGTGGTCTTGCCGGAACCGGTCTCACCGGCGACGATCACGACCTGGTGGTCGCGTATCGCCTCGGCGATCTCGTCCTTCTTCTGGCTGACGGGCAGGTTCTCGGGGTAGGTGACCTCGGGCATGCGCGAGGCGCGGCCGGCCAGCCGCGCGGCGGCCTTCTCGGCCTCCGCGGCGATCTCGTCGAGCACGGCCTGCCTGGCCTCGGGCTTTCGGATGCGGCGGGCGCCTTCTAGGCGGCGGCCGAGGCGGTGCGCGTCGCGGAGGGAGATCTCACCGAGAAGCGTCTGCAGGGCGGCGAAGGAAGTAGACATACCTGCTCGAGGATCTCACCCCGGTGCGCCGGGTGGCGAACGCATTTGTCGGGGGGACCCGTACCATTTCGGGACGATCCCCCGTCCCTTCCCGCGTGAGAGGCCCCACGTATGCCGAGCAGCGCGCACCGACGCGTGTGCGGCGTGCTGCTCGCGGCGCTGCCGGCGCTGCTGGTGCTGCTGTGCGGTCTCGCCGGCGGCGCGGCGGGCACGGCGGCTGCGGCGCCGGTCGGCCGGCCGGCCGGGACGGCCCCGTCCGCCGGGGCCGCCGAGGACGTCTCCGACCGGGCTGCGGGCCGGGCTTCCGCGGACGTCGCGGGGCCGCTGCCCGGCCGGATCTCCGCCGGAGCCGCCGGCGGTGTACCGGATTCCGCACGGGCTTCCGCCGTGGGGCGGTGGTCCGCCGGGGGCGGGGCCGTGAGGGCTCCTGCCGTCGGGCAGTGGGCTGACGCGGCCGACACCGTACGGGCTTCCGCCGCGGGGCAGTGGGCTGACGCGGGCGGGGTCGTACGGGCTTCCGCCGTGGGGCCGTGGTCCGCCGC
>NZ_RPSE01000539.1:0-3283 GCF_003949955.1 Streptomyces sp. WAC05292 | reverse complement strand
CCGCACCCCCCGGGCCCGCGGGGCCGCCGCCCCCGCCCGCGGGGTGCTGCCCGCGCCGGCGCTCGACGCCGGGGAGCGGGACCGGCTGCTCCAGGGCCGGCACCACGACCCGCACGCGGTGCTGGGCGCCCACGCCCAGCGGGGCGGGGTGGTGTTCCGGGTGCTGCGGCCGTACGCCAAGGCCGTCACGATCGTGGCCAAGGGGCTGCGGGCCGAGCTCCACGACGACGGCGACGGCCTCTTCTCCGGGCTCCTCCCCCTCGGCGAGGTCCCCGACTACCGGCTGCTGGTCGCGTACGACGGCACCGAGACCGAGGTCCACGACCCCTACCGGTTCCTGCCCGCGCTCGGCGACTTCGACCTGCACCTGATCGGCGAGGGCCGGCACGAGGAGCTGTGGACGGCGCTGGGCGCCCGCCCCATGGAGCACCAGGGCGTGGCAGGCACCCGCTTCACCGTGTGGGCGCCCAACGCCCAGGGTGTACGCGTCACCGGCGACTTCTCCTTCTGGAACCCGGCCGCCCAGCCGATGCGCTCCCTCGGCTCCTCCGGTGTGTGGGAGCTGTTCCTGCCGGGCGTCGGCGAGGGGGCCCTGTACAAGTACGACATCGCCGGGCCCGACGGCGGCCACACGCTGCGCGCCGACCCGATGGCGCAGCACGCGGAGGTCCCGCCGGCCACCGCCTCCGTCGTCACCGCCTCCCGCCACGTCTGGGGCGACGCGGAGTGGATGGCCTCGCGCGGGCGGCGCCCGGTCCACCAGGCCCCGTTCTCGGTGTACGAGGTGCACCTGCCGTCGTGGCGGCCGGGGCTGTCGTACCGGGAGCTGGCCGAGCAGCTCCCGCCGTACGTCAGGGAGCTGGGCTTCACGCACGTGGAGCTGATGCCGGTCGCCGAGCACCCCTTCGGCGGCTCGTGGGGCTACCAGGTGACCGGCTACTACGCGCCGACCTCGCGGATGGGCGGCCCGGACGACTTCCGGGCGCTGGTGGACGCGCTGCACCGGGCCGGGATCGGGGTGATCCTGGACTGGGTGCCGGCGCACTTCCCGCGCGACGAGTGGGCGCTCGCCCGGTTCGACGGGCGGCCCCTGTACGAGCACCAGGACCCGCGGCGGGCGGAGCACCCGGACTGGGGGACGCTGGAGTTCGACTACGGGCGCAAGGAGGTCCGCAACTTCCTCGTCGCCAACGCGGTGTACTGGTGCCAGGAGTTCCACGTCGACGGGCTGCGGGTGGACGCGGTCGCGTCGATGCTGTACCTGGACTACTCGCGCGGCGAGGGCGAGTGGGCCCCGAACGAGCACGGCGGGCGGGAGAACTGGGACGCCGTGGCGATGCTCCAGGAGATGAACGCGACGGTGTACCGGCGCTGCCCCGGGGTCGTGACGATCGCGGAGGAGTCCACCGCCTGGGACGGGGTGACGCGGCCCACCGACTCCGGCGGCCTCGGCTTCGGCCTGAAGTGGAACATGGGCTGGATGCACGACACGCTGCGGTACGTCTCGAAGGAGCCGGTGCACCGCAAGTACCACCACCACGACATGACCTTCGGGATGGTGTACGCGTACAGCGAGAACTTCGTGCTGCCCATCTCGCACGACGAGGTGGTGCACGGCAAGCAGGCGCTGGTGTCGAAGATGCCCGGCGACTGGTGGCAGCAGCGGGCCGGGCACCGCGCCTACCTCGGCTACATGTGGGCGCACCCGGGCAAGCAGCTGCTGTTCATGGGGCAGGAGTTCGCCCAGGGTGCCGAGTGGTCGGAGGCGCACGGCCCGGACTGGTGGCTGCTGGACCCGGCCTATTCGGCGGCCGGGGACCACCAGGGCGTGCGGACGCTGGTGCGCGACCTGAACCGGGAGTACGCAGCGGCCCCCGCGCTGTGGGAGCGGGACAGCGTCCCGGAGGGCTTCGCGTGGGTGGAGGCGGACGCCGCGGACGACAACGTCTTCGCGTTCCTGCGGTACGCGCACGACGGCTCGCCGCTGCTGTGCGTGTCGAACTTCTCGCCGGTGGTGCGGCACGGCTACCGGCTCGGCGTCCCGGAGGAGGTGCCGGCCTGGCGGGAGGTCCTCAACACGGACCTGCCGGAGTACGGCGGCAGCGGCCTGCGCCACGCGGGGCCGCTCCTGCCCGAGCGGGTGCCGGCGCAGGGCCGCCCGGCGAGCGTGGTCCTGACCCTTCCGCCGCTGGCGACGGTCTGGTTCCGCCCCTGAGCCGTGGCCGCCGCCTGCTCCGGGACGCCGTCGAGGCCCTGGAGCAGGCGGCGCCCGGCGTCCGTGTACCGGGGCAGGCCGGCTCCGCCGGTTCGCCGATGCGCACGGCCCGACGCTGTTCCCTGACGCGGGCGTCAGGGCAAGGAGTGCGGTGGGGGCCCTCGCCACCCCCGTCGGCGAGGGCCCCCGTAGGGATCACGCACGGGAGGGGCCCGTGGTTCGCTGCGGGGTGCGGGGGATCCGTGAAGATCAGGAGGAGCTCGCTCCGGTCGGCTGGCCGGAACCTTACGCTGGAGTTCGGCCCCACAGGGCGTCCGATTACCGGACGGTCGCCTGAAATCCGGACCAAACACCCGAACTCCATAGGACTTTCCTACGAGTTGTTGGCTTGTTTGAACAGTCTGTAGTCGCCGGGGCCCGGCCGCTCCTACCGTGTGCCCTGTGCAATCCAGCCCACCCTTCAATGCCCCCGCCGCGCGGCGCCTGCGCGCGGCCCTGGGCATGGCGCCCGGCCACGTCTCCTACGGCCTGCGCGCCCAGTACGGACTGATCGTCGAGCCGGAGACGGTGATGGCCTGGGAGCGGGGCGAGCTCACCCCCACGGCCGCCGAGCTCACGGCCCTGGCCGGCGTGCTGTGGTGCTCGCCCGGCGAGCTGCTGTCCGAGCCGGTGACCCTGCGGGAGCACCGGATGGCCCGCGGCATGTCCCCGGACGAGCTGGCCCGGCGGATCGGGCTCGACACGGGCTCGTACCAGAAGATGGAGGACGCCGGCCGCTGGAAGGGCAACGAGCGGCAGTCGGTGGCCCTCGCCCAGGTCCTCAACCTGACACTGGCCCAGTTCATCACGGCGACCGGCAAGCAGGAGGAGCTCGCGGAGATCCTGCGCAGCGCCGTCACCACGCGCTGGCAGGCCTACGCCAAGCCGCTGGCCAAGCTGCTGCCGGTGCCGCGGGAGCACCTGGAGCCCGTACTGGAGCGGCTGCACGCCGACTACCAGTCCGCCATGGTCGCCACCCTCGGATGGGGCGGCGCCGGCAGCAGCTTGGCCAGCGGCTTGGCGTAGGCC
>NZ_RPSE01000538.1:0-3291 GCF_003949955.1 Streptomyces sp. WAC05292 | reverse complement strand
CGACCCCCCTGCTCGACCTTCCCCCGAAAGGACCCCCGCATGGCGACGGGCAGATCCACCGCGCTCGGCACCCCGCCCGAGATCCGGACCTACAAGGGCCAGGACCGCGCCCTGCGCGCCGGCCGCCTCGGCACCGCCGGCCTGCTGCTCTCTGTACTGGCCGCGAGCGCCCCGCTGATGGTCGTCGCCGGCGTGATGCCCACCACGTTCGGCGTGATGGGCATCGTCGGACAGCCGCTGCTCTTCGTGATCCTCGGCCTCGTGCTCGCCCTCTTCAGCGTCGGCTACGCCGAGATGAGCCGGCACGTCCACAACGCCGGCGCCTTCTACGCGTACATAGCCCGCGGCCTCGGCCCCACCGCGGGCACCGGCGCCTCGCTCGTCGCCCTCGTCGCGTACAGCGCGATGCAGGTCGGCGTGTACGGCATCCTCGGCTTCGAGGTCTCCGGCCTCTTCGCCACCTACCTGGACACCGAGCTCGCCTGGTGGATCCCCGCCCTCGCCGCCGTCGCGCTGACCGGCGGCCTCGGCTGGCTGAAGATCGACCTGAACGCCCGCGTCCTCGGCGTCCTGCTCCTGATCGAGTGCGTCCTCGTCGTGATCTTCGACGTCGCCGCCCTCGCCGAACCCGGTCCCGAGGGCGTCTCCCTGCACGCCTTCGACCCCGCCACCCTCGGCGGCGCGGGCCTCGGCACCGCCCTGTGCTTCTGCATCGCCGCGTTCGTCGGCTTCGAGCAGTCCCCGGTCTACGCCGAGGAGACCAGCCGGCCGCACATCGTCGTCTCCCGCGTCATGTTCCTCGCGGTCGGCTTCGTCGCCCTCTTCTTCGCGGTGAGCTCCTGGGCCCTCACCGTCGCCACCGGCCCCTCCGAGGTCGTCAAGGCCTCAGCGGAGGCAGGCCCCGGCCTGCTCTTCCAGCTCACCGAGGCCCGCCTCGGCGGCACGTTCACCGACGTCCTGCACGTCCTGTTCGTCACCGGCATCTTCGCCGCCATGATCAGCTTCCACAACGTGGTCGCCCGCTACGCCTTCGCGATGGGCCGCGAGGGGCTGCTCCCGGCCGCCTTCGGCCGGACCAACCCCGGCACCGGAGCGCCCGCCACCGGCTCGCTGATGCAGACCGCCGTCGCCGCCCTCGTCGTCCTCGCCTTCGCCGTGACCGACGACAACCCGCCGGGGGACCCCACCGCGCCGGTCCTGCACCTGTTCACGTGGATGGGCAGCGTCGGCGCCCTCGGTGTGACGCTCCTCATGTCGGCCGCCTCGTTCGCCGTGATCGCCTTCTTCGTCCGCCGGGGCACCGCGGGCGCCCAGCTGTGGCGGCTCGTCGCCGCCGGGCTCGCCGGCACCGCCCTGCTCGGCATCGCCGTGTACACGGTGAAGGACTTCGGCGTCCTCGTCGGCGCCGGGGAGGGATCGGTCCTCGGCTGGCTGCTGCCCGCGGTCATCGGCCTCGCCGCCGCCGGCGGCCTCGCGTACGGGGCCGTGCTGCGCGCACGCCGCCCCGAGGTGCACGCCAGGATCGGCCTCGGCAACGAGGCCTTCCGCCTCGACCAGGCGGCCGGGACCGAGCCCCGCGCCTGATCCCCGCTCCACCGGGGCTTCCGCCCTCGCTTTCAGCCCCGCACAAGGCCCCCGACGACCGTTTCGAAGGTCGTCGGGGGCCTTCGTCTGCGGGGCCTGGTTTTGGCCATGGCCGACGCTCATGGTCTCCTATGGCGACAAAAACTCCCGGACCCCCGCACAGGTGACACCACCCGGCTCCCGCGTGCGGCGGCCCGACCTGCCTGTCCCACCCACGAAGGCGAAGTCCCACATGAGTGACCGCACCTTGACCGAGGCCCCGGCCACGGCGTCCTCCAGTCACGTCGACGCAGGTGACGAGGGTTACAGCAAGGACCTCAAGTCCCGCCACATCAACATGATCGCCATCGGCGGGGCGATAGGCACCGGCCTCTTCCTCGGCGCGGGCGGCCGGCTCGCGGGTGCGGGACCCTCCCTGGCCATCGCCTACGCCGTGTGCGGCGTCTTCGCGTTCTTCGTCGTCCGTGCGCTCGGCGAGCTCGTCCTGTACCGCCCGTCCTCCGGCGCCTTCGTCTCGTACGCGCGCGAGTTCATGGGGGAGAAGGGCGCCTACACGGCCGGCTGGCTGTACTTCCTGAACTGGTCGACCACCACCGTCGCGGACATCACGGCCGCCGCGACCTACGCTCACTTCTGGTCGATGTTCACCTCCGTGCCGCAGTGGGTGCTCGCCCTGATCGCGCTCGCCGTCGTCCTGACCGCGAACCTGATCTCCGTGAAGTACTTCGGCGAGATGGAGTTCTGGTTCTCGCTGGTCAAGGTCGCAGCCCTCGTGATCTTCCTGCTCGTCGCGATCTACCTGGTCGCCACCAGCCACGACATCGGCGGCCACACCCCGGGCCTGTCGACGATCACCGACAACGGCGGCCTCTTCCCGTCCGGTGTCCTGCCGATGCTCCTGGTGGTCCAGGGCGTCGTCTTCGCGTACGCCTCCGTCGAGCTGTGCGGCGTCGCCGCGGGCGAGACGAAGAACCCCGAGAAGATCATGCCGAAGGCGATCAACTCGATCATGTGGCGCGTCGGCCTGTTCTACGTCGGCTCGGTCGTCCTGCTGGCCATGCTCCTGCCGTACACCGCCTACTCCGCCGACCAGAGCCCCTTCGTCACGGTCTTCGACAAGCTCGGCATCCCCGGCACCGCCGGCATCATGAACCTCGTCGTGCTGACCGCCGCCCTGTCCAGCCTGAACTCCGGCCTGTACTCCACCGGCCGCATCCTGCGCTCGATGGCCATGTCCGGCTCCGCCCCGAAGTTCACCGCCCGCATGAACAAGGGCAAGGTCCCCTACGGCGGCGTCCTGTTCACCGCCGCCTTCGGCCTCGCCGGCGTCGGCCTGAACTACCTGATGCCGAAGGACGCCTTCGAGCTCGTCCTGAACTTCGCCTCGCTCGGCATCCTCGGCACCTGGGCCATGGTCATGCTCTGCTCGCTGCTGTTCTGGCGGCGCTCCCGGCAGGGCCTGGTCGAGCGGCCTGCCTACCGCCTGCCCTGGTCCCCGTACACCCAGATCGTCACCCTGGTGTTCCTGTTCACCGTGCTCGTGCTGATGTGGTGCGACGGCGGAGTGGGCCGCACCACCGTCATGTTCGTCCCGGTGATCGGCGCGATGCTGGTCATCGGCTGGTTCCTGGTCCGCCGCCGCGTGGCGAAGATCGCCGCCGGCCGCTGACACCCCCGCCCCCGAAGGACCCCGCCCGACGGCGGGGT
>NZ_RPSE01000537.1:0-3299 GCF_003949955.1 Streptomyces sp. WAC05292 | reverse complement strand
GGGCGGAGGGGGGCCGGGGCCAGCGAGTCCGTCATGGCGGTGAGCGTATTGCGCCCGGACCCCTTTGGGTACCCGTCGGTAACCGGATTTTGCCAAATCCGCCAGCGATCACTGGCAGGATGGCCGTGCTTTCGCCCGGCGGGGCGGCCGCGGCCTCAGCGGGAGGGCGGGGCCCAGCCCCTGAGCACGGTGTCGAACTGCGCCCGCGTCGTCTCCCAGGTGGACGTCGGACCCGACATGTACACCGCGTACTCGGTGCCGTCCGGGGCGATGTACATCTGCTCGATGGCGCGGCGGGGACCGGCGTGGACGCCCTTCTCGGTCCAGGTGAACTCCCACAGCGCCGCCCGGGTGCTGTCGCGGAAGGTGTTCTGGTTCAGCCGCTGCCGCTTGTAGTCGGTGCGCCGGCTGACCTGCTTCTCCAGGTCGAGGACGTGCGCGTACGGGGTGTCGTAGTCGGGCGTGGGGTCCAGGGCGACGCGGATGAAGTGCCTGCCGTTGTCCGGGGTGTAGTCGATCTGGTTGCCGTCCATCTGCCGCTTCCAGCCCTCCGGCACCCACAGGGTGAAGCCCTCCGGGTCGGTGACCTTCTTCCAGCCCCCGGGCGGGGAGGCCTCCTTGCCGTCCTCGCCCCCGGCGCCGTCCTGCCGGTCGGGGGCGCTCGCGCTGCGGTCGGCGCCGTCGCCGCCCGCCGCGTCCCCGGTGTACTTCAGCACCCCGAACACCGCGCCGCCGCCGACGAGCGCCGCCACCAGCGCCACCGCCGCGGCCCGCTTGACCCGGCCGGCGGTGGAGCGGGATCCCGCGGCCGGCTCCGCCGGGCCGGCCGGCAGCGCCGCCGTCCCGCCCGTGCCGGACGCCGCGGGCGCCTCCGGTTCGGCCTCCCGTGCCCCCGACAGCTCCTGCGGGCTGACCGCGCGCGTCGGCACGTACGCCTGCGCCGCCCTCGGCTCGCGGCCCTCCATCACCTCCAGCAGCATGCGCTCCGTCTCCTGCGCGGAGGGCCGCTCCTCGGGGTCCTTGCGCAGCAGCGCCGTGATGACGGGCCCCAGCGGGCCGGACTGGCGCAGCGCGGGCGGCTCGTCGTTGACGACGGCCTGCAGGCTGGAGATCGGCGAGGTGCGGCGGAACGGCGAGCGGGCCTCGACCGCCGTGTAGAGGGTCGCCCCGAGCGACCACAGGTCGGACGCCGGGTCCGGGGTGCCGCCGGTGACGCGCTCCGGGGCCAGGTAGTCGATGGAGCCGACGATCTCGCCGGTGCGGGTGATGGAGGAGTCGCCCTCGATCGCGGCGATCCCGAAGTCCGTGAGCAGCACCCGCCCGTCCCTGGCGAGCAGCACATTGCCCGGCTTGACGTCCCGGTGCAGCACGCCGACCGCGTGCGCGGCGCGCAGCGCGCCGAGGACGTGCAGCCCGATCCGGGCGGCCTCGCGGGGCTCGATCCGGCCGGCCGCCTTGGCCGCCTCGGCCAGCGACGGGCCGTCGACGTACTCCATGACGATCCACGGCCGGTCGTCGTGCTCGAAGACGTCGTGGACGGTGACGACGGCCGGGTGCTGGATGCGGGCGGCCGCGCGGGCCTCCTTCTGCGTCCGGGCGTGCAGGACGTCCCGGTCGGCCTGAGCGACGTACAGCCCGGCCGTCAGCTCCTTGACGGCGACGGTCCTGCTCAGGAGCTCGTCGTGGGCGCGCCACACCTTGCCCATGCCGCCGCTGCCGATGGGCTCCACGAGCCGGTACCGGCCGGCGAGCACTGCGCCCGCACCTGTCTGCTGTTCCACGATCCCCGCCACTCTGTGCACTTCGGGCCAGATTACGAAGCGCACGGGGCCGCCGGTACACGGAGGGCACGGTTCCGGCAGCACTGTGACGCAATTGCCGTACTGATTCGCCGTCAGCAGCCCCTCAACCGCCCGATTTGTAACTTCCGGTCGCCTTCTCGAAGACCTCGGTCACCTTGCCCTCGCCGTCCTGCGGGCCCGTGACCATGACGACGTGGTAGCTGCCGCCGAGCGCGACGACGAAGTTGCGGGCGACGACGCTGCGGCCGGTGCCGTCGATCCACGTGTACCGGCCGGTCGCCCGCAACTGCTGCCCCACCTTGGTGGTCTTCACGTCGCCGCCGCTGGCCCACGTCGAGGACCGGTACGGGGCCAGCTCCGGCTCCTTGTCCTTCTGGTAGGTGGCGGGGTCCGGGCTGCCCTCGACCTTGTCCCGGCCCGGGACGACGATCAGGACGTACTGGCCGTCGGTGTAGCGGACCTGGCCCGCCTCGTTCATGCCGCGGCGCTCCCAGCCCTGCGGGACGGCGATCTCGAAGTGCTCCGGGTCCTGTTGGACGGTGTAGCCGGGCGGCGCGGACGCCGGGGCCTGCGGCGCGGGCTGCGAGGGCCCGGGCGTGCCGGAGGGCGCCGGGGCGCTCGGGGAGCGCGGGGCCTGCGGGGACGGCGTCTCCGTCTTGGCCACGGGCGCCTGCGAGACGGCGTCCCGGTCCTGGCCCTCACCGGCCCGCGGCAGGAACAGCACCGCGTACGCCACCGCCCCGGCGGTGAGGGCGAGGACCCCGGCCAGCAGGACCGGTCCGAGGCGGCGGGGGCCGCGCCGGGGGGCCGGGTTGCGGTGCCGGCCGTGCAGGTCGCCGCGCCGGCGTACGGCGGGCAGCCGGGCCGGGTCCGGCTCGGCGGGCGGGAGCGCGCCGGGCGCCGCGTCGGGCTCGGGCGCCGACCGCACGAGGGAGCGCAGCCAGCCCCGGAGCTCCTCGAAGTCGGGGCGCTCGGTGGGGTCCTGGCGCAGCAGTGACTCCACGACCGGCCGCAGCGGGCCGCACTCCTCCGCGAAGGCGGGCGGTTCGGCGCAGACCATCTCGACGAGCTCGGCGGCGCTGTCCTCCGGGTACGGGGGGTGCCCCTGCACGGCCCGGTACAGCAGCGCGCCGAGCGCCCACAGGTCGGTGGCCGGGCCGACGGGGGCCGCGATCTGCCACGGCCCGGCGACGGTACGGGCCTGCTCCGGGGCCCACCGCTCGGTGACGGCCCCGACGACGGCCATCCGCGTCTGCCGCGCCCGCTCGGCATCGAGCCCGGCCCGCGGCCCGCGCGGAGCGGCGGCCCCCGGCGCGGGCCGACCACCGCCGGGGCCTCCCCCCGGGAGGCCGCCGCCGCGGCAGGGGCGCCGGGGCCGTCCGGGAGGCCCGCCGGAATCGACCCGGCCGGTCCCGCGGGGGCGTGCGGAAGGCGGGCGGGAACCGGCCCGCCCGGGCCGCCGGCGGGCGCGGGCCGGGAGGCGGGGCGGTCCCCGCG
>NZ_RPSE01000536.1:0-3305 GCF_003949955.1 Streptomyces sp. WAC05292 | reverse complement strand
CCCCCGCTCCCGGTGCCCGCGCCCGCCGGCCCCTGGCCGGACGTACGGGCCGTGGACGGCGGCGATCCCCTGCCGCCGCTCGGGGTGGTGCCCGTACCGGACGGGCTGGAGGCGGGGGACTGCGGCCGACTGGGGCCCGGGGACGTGCTGTTCCTGCACACGGACGGCGCCGAGGACGCCCGCGACGCGGCCGGCCGGTTCTTCCCGCTGCCCCGCGTCCTCTCCGGCATCGCCGCCCGGCAGCCGGCGGCCACGCCCGCGCGGCTGGTGGCGGGAGTGCACGCGGCCCTGCTGCGCCACACCGGCGGCCATCCCGCGGACGACGCCGCCCTGTTGGCGGTCCGCAGCGACCGCTGCGCCTGACCCGTGGGGAGGCGGCGGCCGGGAACCGCACACCGGGCCCCGGTGGGAGGGCCCGGCGCGCGTTCCCCCGGCTCGCGGCCGGAGTCCGGTGACCAACCGGGCGCCGGAGGAGCCGGGGTGCGCCGCCCGCCGGCCGTGGAGTGTCGGGCAGACAGCGGACGGGCGGCGCGGGTGGCGGGTCGTCGCACTGTACGAGGGGGAGCCGACGACCCGTGCGGCCTCTTGGCGAGGCTCTTCAGTGAACCGCCCCCGGAGGTTCCCCCGGCAGGGTACGCATCGCATTTATGCGCGTACTCGGTTCACACCCCGTGTGAACGCCGCACCCACTAGCCTGGTCCCGACGAGCCCTTGGAGGGGCCCATGCAGCCCAACGCCCTGCTCGACGCCCTCCTCGCCGAGGCGGGCATGTCCCATGCAGGACTCGCCGCGCACGTGAACCAGGCGGGCCGCTCCCGCGGACTGGCCCTGCGCTACGAACACACCGCCGTCAACCGGTGGTTGAAGGGCCAGCGGCCCCGCGGCCAGGTCCCCGACCTGATCTGCGAGGTGCTCGGCGGCCGGCTGCGCCGCCCCGTCTCCCTCGACGACGTCGGCTTCGGCGTACCCGACCAGCCGGCCGGCCCGCACGCCTCGCCGCTCAGCGGCTTCGTCGACCGGGCCGCGGCCCTGTGGCGCTCCGACGAACAGGGCCGCTTCCCCCTGCACGCGGCGCCCGCCCTCACCGGCACACCCGCCGTCATCCCCGTCTGGGAATGGGAGAACCCGCCCGAGGACGCCGACGTCTCCCGCGACGGGCCCCTGCGCGTCGGCCCCGAGCACATCGAGGTCCTCCGCGCGGCCCGCGCCCACTACGAGCTGATGTACCGGCGGGCCGGCGGCATCGCCACCCGCGCCCGCATCGTCCGCTTCCTCGGCGGCGAGACCGCGCCCCTGCTCCGCGGCAGCTACCCTGACGACCTCGGGCGCCGTCTGCACCGGGCCGCAGGGTCACTCGTCGCCGTCGCCGGGATCTGCGCGTACGACTCCGACGCGCACGGCCTGGCCCAGCGCTACTTCCACCAGGCGCTGCGGCTCGCCAAGGCCAGCGGCGACCGCGGCCTCGGCGCCTACGTCATCGCCCTGCTCGTCAACCAGTCCCTCCACCTGCGCGACCACCGCCAGGCCGTCGCGTTCGCCGAGACCGCGCTGCGCGCGGCGGGCCGCCACACCACGGCTGCGCTCGCCGCCGACCTGTACGCGATGCAGGCCAAGGCCTACGCCCGGCTCGGGGACACCGCCGCGGCGCTGGCGTGCATCCGGCACGCGGAGGCCGCCGCCGAGCGGATCCGCCCCGGCTGCGAACCCGACGAGACCGGCTACGTCCAGCCGGGCCTCGTCAACGTCCAGGTGGCGGAGGCCCTCCTCAGCCTCGGGGAGCTCGCCGCCGCCCACGAGCAGGCCGCCGCCGCCGTCGGCACCCCGGCGCACGACCGCGGCCGGGTCCACCGGCTCGCGATGCTCTGCGAGATCCAGCTCCGGCAGGGCGAGGCGGACCGGGCGGCCGCCGCGGGCGCCGAAATGGCCGAACGGGCCAAGGGGATGGAGTCGCAACGGCTCCGCGACCGGCTGCGCGCGGTCCGGGAACAGCTCCTGTCCAGCGGGTGTTCGGGCGCGGAGGAGACGGCCCGCCTCATCGACGGGGCGCTGAGCGTCCCGCTGTGACCGCTCGGACGGCCGCCGGCCGCGCGGGGCGGCGGAGCGGGGCCCCGGCCGCCGCCGGAGCGGCCGGGCGTTCCCGGGGCGCGCCGGGGGGTCAGCTGTACGGGTAGAAGCCCGAACCGGTCTTGCGGCCGAGGCGGCCGGCGTCGACCATCCGCTGGAGCAGCGGGGGAGCGGCGTACAGCGGCTCCTTGAACTCGGCGTACATCGAGTCGGCGATCGAGGCCACGGTGTCCAGGCCGATCAGGTCGGACAGCTTCAGCGGGCCCATCGGGTGGGCGCAGCCGAACTCCATGCCGTTGTCGATGTCCTCGCGGCTGGCGATGCCCGACTCGAACATCCGGATCGCGGAGAGCAGGTACGGGACGAGGAGGGCGTTGACGACGAAGCCCGACCGGTCCTGGGCGCGGATGGCGTGCTTGTCGAGCACGTTCTGCACCAGGGCCTCGGCCCGCTTGATGGTCTCCTCGCTCGTGGTGAGGGCGGGGATCAGCTCGACGAGCTTCTGCACGGGCGCCGGGTTGAAGAAGTGGATGCCGATGACCTGGTCGGGGCGGGAGGTCGCGACGGCCAGCTTGACCAGCGGGATCGACGAGGTGTTCGAGGCGAGGATGGCGCCCGGGCGGGTGACCTGGTCGAGGACCTGGAAGATCTCCGTCTTGACCTGCTCGTTCTCGACGACCGCCTCGATGACCAGGTCGCGGTCGGCGAACTCGCCCAGGTCGGTGGTGAAGGAGAGGCGGGCCAGGGTGGCGTCCCGCTCCTCCTCGCTGATCTTGCCACGGGCGGCGGCCTTCGACAGGGAGTTCTGCAGCCGGGTGCGGCCGATCTCCAGGGCCTCGCCGGTGGTCTCGGCGACCTTGACGTCCAGTCCGCTGCGGGCGCAGACCTCGGCGATACCAGCGCCCATCTGGCCGCAGCCCACTACGCCGACTCGGGTGATGTCGGAAGGGAGGTCAGTCACTTCGTGCCTTTCGCTGGTCATCGGAGGGCGGGTCCCCCGTTCGTGCAGTGGTGACTGCTTCCGGCGCCCGCCACGCACCCCGACGTTACCCCCGTCCCTGCCCTTGGCCGAGGGCCGGGGCGGGCATGCTGACCCCACACAGGAGATGTCACGCAGAGGAGCGGAGCGAACACATGACGTACATGGGGCGACGGGGTCTGCTGGCCGGCGCCGCGGGGGCGCTCGCGTCCGCCGCGGCAGGGCGGGCGCAGGCCGCGCCGCGGGAGGACGGGGCCCCGAC
>NZ_RPSE01000535.1:0-3309 GCF_003949955.1 Streptomyces sp. WAC05292 | reverse complement strand
GTCCTCCGTCCCGCCGGATCCCGGCCGGGTGACCTCCCCGCTGCCGTCCCTGCGGGGTGCGTCGTCCGAGAGCCCGCCCCAGAGCACGCCGGCGGCGAAGACGAACACCCTCGCCGTCGTCGCGTTCGTGCTGTCCCTGCTGTGCGTGCTGCCGCTGATCCCGATGATCCTGGGCATCGTCGCCATCCGGCAGATCCGCGCCCGCGGGGAGAAGGGGACCGGGCTGGCCGTGGCCGCGATCATCCTCAACGGCATCACGGTGGTCCTCGCCGCCGGCGTGCTCTGGGGCGGGCTCTCGGACGAAGCACCCCGCAGGGACGGCAGCGGGGAGGTCACCCGGCCGGGATCCGGCGGGACGGAGGACATCCGCGCGGGCGACTGCTTCAACACCCCCGACGACATGCGGGACTACGACGCGAGCGGCGCGCCCGCCGCCCCGTCCGTGGACATCGTGCCGTGCGGGCAGCCGCACGACGGGGAGGCGTTCGCGGTGTTCACCGTGGAGGACGGGGACGGAGCGTTCCCCGGCGCCGACAGGATCCGGGTGACGGCCGAGCAGAAGTGCGGCGAAACGGCCCTCGCCGGCTACCGCGGCACCGACGCGCCCCTCCCGGAGAGCCTGGAGCTCTACTACTACCTGCCGACGGAGAGCTCGTGGGACGACGGCGGCCGCAAGGTGACCTGCTTCGTCGGCGACCCCGCCGGGCAGCGCACCGGGTCGATCCGCCCGTCCGGCTCCTGACCCCCGGGCACGCCGTCACGGCCGGCGCCGGCGCTGCGGAGCCCTCCGCCGCTCCGCCCCGCCCGGACCGTCCAACCGCCCGCCCCCGCACGGCCGGACCCGCGTCCGGCGTGCGGGGGCGGCCCCGCCCGGTGGTCCGGGCGGGGCCGTCGGCGTGCGCGCCGGCTGTCAGCAGGTGACGACCTTGCCGTACGAGCCGCGGCCCCACGTCCACTCCCACTGCTCGCCGGGCTGGTAGGTCAGGCACGGGGAGTCGGAGCCCCAGTCGATGACGACCTTCAGGTGCATCGTCTCGCGGCAGGTGTTGGTCACCTTCACGTAGTTCCGGTGCTTGACGACGTCCCTCTTGACACACGCGGGCGCCGTCCCCGTGACCCCGAGCGCCGCCGCCGGGGCGGCGGTGAGGACGGGCGTGAGGGCCGCTGCCGCGAGGACCGCTGCGGTGCCCAGTGCCGTTCGTGCGGTAAGGCGCATGACGTCTCCCTGTTCGGTGGATGTCGGATCGGCCGCACCGGCCCGGTCGCTGCCGGGCGGCGCCGGCGACGACTCTTCCGCCTCGGCCCGGCGCGAGTCCAGCCGATGCCCCGAAAGGGGGTATGGCGGGACGTCCCGGGCCCTGGCCTGCCGGGACGCGCCGCGGCCGGAGGCAGCCGCGGGACGCACGCGCACCCCGGCGGGGTCAGCGCACCTCGACGACGGCCTTGCAGCCCGGGGCGACGGACGGGGTGGCGTAGGTGTACGTGGCCCCGTCGACGACCTTCGTGCGGACCGGCACCGGCACCCCGTTGACGGTGACGGAGGACCAGGTGCCCGGGAAGCGGGCCTCCCAGGTCCAGCGCTGCGAGCCCGAGGTGTGCTCCAGGACGGACCTGCGGGCGCCGTCGTGGCGGAGGGAGAAGCCGGAGCGGCCCACGCGCAGGTCGTCGACCTTCAGCCAGTCCATGCCGGACGGCAGCCGGGACTGCGTGGTGAGCCGGCGCGCCGGGGCGTCCGGGGTGACGCCGAGGAGTCCCTCGACCGTCTGCCCGACGAGGCTGAAGGACACCTCCGGGTAGTCGCCGTTGGCCCCCTGGGCGGCGTTGACGTGCTGGACGTCCTTGTGGTCGTACACGTGACGCATCCACTTCCAGGCCGTGTCCGCGCGGTTGCCTGCGAAGAAGGTGTCGGGCAGGTAGGTCAGCGCCTCGATGTTGCCGGGCCGGCCGTCGCCGGAGGCCTGCCGGTCGATGTAGTCGAGGTACGCCTCCCGGCGCGGTCCCGGTTCCATGATCTGCTTCAGCGGCATGAACCAGCTGTTCTCCTTGCCCCAGCCGGTCACCGGGCGCCCGTCGGTGGTCCAGCCCCGGACGGTGTCGGCGCCGGAGCCGCTGCCGCTCCACACCGTGTTGAAGTAGGCCTTCAGCTCGGCGGCCCGGGCGTCGTACGCGGCGGCGAGCGCGCCGTCCCCCTTGGCGCGGGCGAGGGAGGCCATCGCCGTGTAGGCGCGGTACTGGGCGCCGATGCCGTCGCCGGCCTCGGCGAGCGGCTCGTCGCTCTGCTCGTTGTAGCTGGCCGTGCCCTGGAAGATGCCCTTGCCGGTGCCCTCGGCGACCTTGACGGCTCCGTTGTCCTTCAGTCCGTCGTGCAGGTCGACGAACTCGCCGGTGGCGTGCCGGTAGAAGTCCCACAGCACCGGGTCGGTGAGGTAGCCGCGGTCGCCGCTCCAGCGGTACGCCTCCTCGGCCTTCTGCACCAGTTCGAAGGTGGCGGGGACCTCGCGCACGAACAGCGACGGGCTGCGGTAGTCGATGGACAGGGGGCTGTGGTTGTCGAAGTTCAGCGCCCACACCGGATAGAACTTGTGCTCGGCGGTGGCCGAGGCCGCGAACGTGCGCAGCATGGCCTTGTTCTCGGCGTGCAGTCCGAGCACGCCGGCGCCGGCGAGCTGGTGGGCGGTGTCGCGGGAGTAGTAGCCGCTGCGGTTGGCGTACCCGGCCCAGTAGGAGGGGCCGTAGGTGCCGGTTCCGGTTCCGCCGGTGTTGTTCTCGTCGACGTTCAGGGGCCCTTGGGTGCCGGGTAGGTGCACCCAGCTGTTGGCCTTGCGCTTGGCCCAGTCGAACATCTCGACGATCTTCGGGTCGGACGAACTGATCCGGGGGTCGGCCGGGGAGGCCGGGGAGAGCATGAGGTCGTCGGCGTTGAGCCAGCCGTCGCCCGATTCGAAGGCGATCTCCAGGCGGTCGCCGGGGGCGAGGGCGATCCGGCTGAGGGTTCTGCGGCGGTAGGCCGTTTCGGCGGGCAGGTCCAGTGCGGCCCGCTCGGTGCCGTTGACGCGGGCGGTGAACCGGCCGCGGGCGCCGCCCGTCGCGATCCAGGCCGATACGTCGTACGTGCCGCGGCCCCGGGCGGTGAGGGTCTGGGAGACCCTGCGGCCCGCTCCGGCATCCAGGTAGGCCAGCCGCTTCCCGCCGTGCGGCAGGTTCGTCGCGACGCCGGTCCCCGCGGTGAACCGCCAGCCGGTCCCGCCCTGTTCGAAACCGGGGTCCGCCAGGGCGAGCGGGGCCGGCTGGCGGTTCACCGCGGGGACC
>NZ_RPSE01000534.1:0-3339 GCF_003949955.1 Streptomyces sp. WAC05292 | reverse complement strand
TTCCCCCATTCCGGCAAGCAGCCGCTCCCGCTCAAGGCCCCGCCACCGCTCGAACCGCGCCCCGAACAACCCCACCACCCCCACAACATGCCTGCCGGGACGCACCCGCGGCCCCGCTCACTCCTCGCAGCCGCGCTCCAGCACGAGACCGACCGAGCCGCTCTCCAACCCGTTGCCCTCTTCGAGGTGCAGATGCGCGCCGTCGTGCACACCGTCACCGGCGAGCACCAGGAGGTGCCTGGCAAGCGTCCGCAGCCCGGCGGCATTCGCCTCGATGACGACTTCTCCCCCGAGGTCCGGCACGTCGATCCGCGCCTCGGCATCCCAGGGAAAGGCGAGCGGCGCACCCCCGCTGCCGGCCACGGCAACGTGCGTGCTCGCCACCGGAAGTGAACCGTTTCCCGAAGTCATGCCCTCATCACGCCCCGCCCAACCGGCCACCCACCCCGCCTCAGGGCGGTGCGCGGCGCGCGGGGAGGCCGTTGCCCTGCCCGCTCCGCCGGCGCTGTCCGTGCCCGGCGGGTTCCCTGATGTCCGGGAAACCTCTCACTGCGCCGTCGGGCTCAGAGGAGCTGGGCTCACCGCGCGACCCCGAGAGCGCGCCCCGGAATGCGGTGCACGGCAGTCTGCGGAAGGCGTTGACGGGTCACCGAGCGGGCCGGTTGGCCAGGGGCGCGCTGCCGGGCCGCGGCAGAGCATGGCGAACGCGGATAAGTGGCAAGGGTGTTGCGGACCGCGCCGTGAGAGTCGTCGGCCAACTGCCGGAGGAGTTCCGGAGGGCAGGAACGCTTGCCCGGTACGCGCTGTCGTACCCGCCGGTCCGCGTCCCTGCTCAGCTCAGCTCAGCTCAGCCAGGATCTCCGGCGGGCAGGTTCGGGTGCGGGCGGCCCTCCGCCCGCTGCGGCCGGGCACTTGCACGGACCGGTCTACCGAGGACCCGGCCCGGCCGTCCGTGCCTGCGCTCCGGTCCGGACGCCAAAGCCCCCCGCCAAGATCGGCGAGGGGCCCTTGTACGGGTGGGCGCGGACGGCTTCGAACCGCCGACATCCACTCTGCAAGCTCGAACCGGGGCACTGTCGCCGCATGGTCTGGGGCAACGGCCCTACAGCTTGCTCATCTTGGTGAACGGGCTCAAGATCCGCTGTCGCGCCGAGCCGAAATCGACGAGCGCCGCGGTTCCGTCCTCGACGCCGATCACTCGGCCGAGTCCGTACACGTCGTGCGTGACCTGGTCACCCACCGCGAATTGCTTGGGGGGTGGCTCGGTCGGGGCTTTGAAGGGGCTGCTGGGCAGATGGCGCTTCGGTGCGGCTGGCTTTGTCATTGCGTCCAGTATGCGCCCGCCGGGCTCCGACCGGACCGCCATGCGCATCACCGTTCGGACCCGATCCCCCGCGCCTCTCCCGATCGGCGACGGCGAAGGGCCGGAGAGGATCCGATCCGCCGAGACCCGCCCTGCCGGCCCGCCCCCGGCCGAAGCGGCAAGGAACGCCGGAGGGTCACCGTGCGGAACCGGATCCGGCGCGTACCGAAGGAGCTTCGCGGCCGGCGTGCCGTCGCAGGCGGTGACGGAGATCCTGGGGCACTCGCAGAACGCCGTCACGATGAACAGCTCTACGCACGTGACCGACGGCAGCAGGCGGAAGGCCGCGGGGCACATGGCCCGGCTGCTGCGCCGTCGGCGGCTGGCCGGTCAGGCGACTGCCGTCACCCGGAGCCGCCAAAGGCCCCCAACCAAGATCGGCTGGGGGCCTCTGCACTGGTGGGCGCGGACGGTTTCGAACCGCCGACATCTGCTTTGTAAGAGCAGCGCTCTACCCCTGAGCTACGCACCCGTGGACGAGCCGACAGCCTACATGGCGGGCACGCCCCCCACGCAAACCCGTTCGCTGGGGGAGAATGGAGCGGGGCATGGCGGCGGCGGTACGGGAGAGGGATTGTGACGACGGCATCCCGGCGGTGGTTCGGCGGGCGGGGAGACAGTCGCAGGGCGGATGCCCAGGCGGCCAAGGATGCCGCGGCGGCGGCGTTCTACGAGCTGGACACGGCGCAGCGGGATCTGCGGATCTCGCTGGAGACGATCGCCGCCGGTGACGGTTCTCCCGCGGCGCGGCAGGCCGCCGAGGCGTTCGCCTCGCTGGGGCGGCGGATCGACGAGGCCAGCCATGTGTACATCGAGGCGGTCGACGCACACGACCTGGACCGGCCCGAGTTGGACGGGGCCGTGGCCGGTCGGGCGCGGGACGAGCTGACGCGGGCACGTGACAGGCTGGTCCGGATGAGGGCCGAGCTGGACCGGTTCGCGCAGGGCATCCAGCCGCTGCTGGACCGGGCGGAGACGCAGCTGGCGCGGGTCGTGCCGGCGCGGGAGCGCGCGAAGGCGGCGCTGCTTGCGGCGAGCACGGCGCTGGACGAGGTCCGGGCCCGCGGGATGCGGGCGGACGAGTTCGCGGCGCGGCTGGCGGCGCTCGCGCCGGAGCTGACCCTGCTGAACCAGGGCGCGGCGCGGCACGGCGTGCAGGAGACGGTGCAGCGCGCGGACCGGATCCTGCGCGACGCCGAGGGGATACGGGCGGAACTGGAGCGGCTTCCGGAGCGGGCGGCGGAGATCGACCGGCGGCTGGTCAGTCTGCGGACGCGGGCCCAGGCGCTGCGCAACCGGGCGGACCGGGTCGACCCGGTGCTGAGCGAGCTGCGCCGGCGGTTCTCGGCGGCGTGCTGGCAGGACCTGCAGCAGGTGCCGGAGCAGGCGGTGCAGGACGTGGGGCGGGCCGAGCAGGAGCTGGTCAGGGCGGCGCAGGCCCGCGAGGAGCAGCGGTGGGGTGACGTCGCCACGCTGATCGAGGCGGTACGGGCCGCCTTGGACTCCACCGACGAGGCCGTGTCGGCGGCGCAGGACCGGCTGAGCCGGCTGGAGGCGGTGGCCCGGGACCCGCAGGCGGAGGTGCAGCGGACGCGTTTCGCGATCCGGGACGCGCAGCGCCTGGCGATGGAGGGGCGCAGCGTGCCCGATCCCCGGCATGCGGGTCCGCTGGACCGGTCGGTGGCCCGGGTGGACCGTGCGGTGGCGTCCCTGGAGGGCCGGCACCCCGACTACTGGCACTTCCTGCTGGAGATGGAGGAGATCCGGGCGGCGGTCGGCCGCGTGGTCGCCGACATGCGGGGCCGACGCGGCGCCGACGGCTGAACGGCAGGGGCTTGCGCCGCCGGCTGCCCGCTGCCCGGCGTCCTCGTGGGGCGTGTAGGGCGCGTAGTTCTCGTGCGCCTCGTGACACCCGTAGGCCGCATGCGGGGCATAGACCTCGTGCACCACAGAAGAAGACATGGGCGCCACCTGCC
>NZ_RPSE01000533.1:0-3348 GCF_003949955.1 Streptomyces sp. WAC05292 | reverse complement strand
ACTACCTGAGGCGGCGGCTGAAGGACCGCGACGTGCGGGAGGCCTCCCGCACGCGGGCCGCCCGCACGGCGCGGGACCTGCACCGGGAACTGTCCCGGCACGCCGCGGCGGCGGTCCTGCACCCGCCGCAGGACCGGCGGCTGTCCCGGGCGGACGGGCTGCACGTGCTGAACGCCGCCTACCTCGTGCCCGCTGCGGGCCGGGAGGCGTTCCTGGAGGCCGTACCGCCGCCGGACGCCCTGGACGCCGGACTGCGGCTGGAGGTGACGGGCCCCTGGGTGCCGTACTCCTTCACCGCCGGCGCCGACGAGGAGAAGGGATCGACCCTGTGACCGGCGACGACGGGGGCATCGCCCTGGTGGACCTGCTGGACCGGCTGCTCGCCGGCGGGGTCGTCCTGGCCGGCGACCTGACGCTGCGCATCGCCGACGTCGACCTCGTACGCATCGATCTGAAGGCGCTCGTCAGCTCCGTGGGCGACGCCGTCCCCTCACCCTGGAAGCAGGTGGAGATGTGAGCCGGACGCAGCGGGTCGAACTCGACCCGGACACCGTCGAACGCGACCTCGCACGCCTGGTGCTGACCGTCATCGAGCTGCTGCGGCAGCTGATGGAGCGCCAGGCGCTCAGGCGCGTGGAGGTCGGAGACCTCAGCGAGGAACAGGAGGAGCGGCTGGGGCTGACGCTGATGCTGCTGGAGGACCGGATGGCTCTGCTGCGCCGCCGCTTCGGCCTGACGGCGGAGGACCTGAACCTGGACCTGGGCCCGCTGGGCACCCTCCTCTAGCCCGGAAAAGAACCACGTTTGAGGAGCGCTTGGTCGGCCAGACGCACACCATGACTGCATCGCGGAAACCCACCACCAAGTCCCCTTCCGACAACTCCGGTTCGAACGGCGGCACGGCGCGCGGGCGGGCGGCGAGCGCCGCGCCGAAGGCCGGCGACGCACCGGAGGAACACGGGGGCGTCGGCACACTGACCGCGCTCCCCTCCCAGATCGCGGAGAAGACCACCACCGCCGCCCAGGTCCTCCGCTCCACCGCCGGCCGGGCCGGCCTGCTGTGGACGCTGGTCCGGGCGCGCAAGGCCGTGGCCGCGGGAACGGCGAGCGGGACGTTCGCGCTCGTCGCCGCCTCGTACGCGGCGGGCCGCCGCGCGGGCCTCCGCCGCCGCGGCCCGCTGTCCCGCCTGACCGGCGGCCGCCTCTGACCGCGCCGCACACCCACACCACCGGGGCGGGGGCCCAAGGCCCCCGCCCCCGCCCATGTCCGCAGCCGGCCGCTCCCGGCCACGTCGACCGGGCAGGAGGGGGCTGGAGCTGTCCTGCCGCACGCGTTCAAGGCGCCGGACCCCCCTTACGTCAACCGGGGTTGACACTGCCCGACCTGTCAACATAGATTGACAACATGACCGATGCGACCGACCTCGCCGCCCGTGCGGGCGACCGTGACCCGCGGGTGGGACTGCGGGCCGTGTCCGCGCTGCGGCGGCTGCTGGAGCAGTTGGAAGCCGTCCAGGTGCGCAGTGCGCGCAACCAGGGATGGTCGTGGCAGGAGATCGCGACCGAGCTGGGCGTCAGCCGGCAGGCCGTCCACAAGAAGTACGGGAGGCAGTGATGTTCGAGCGATTCACGCAGGCCGCACGCGCGGTGGTGAAAGGGGCGTTCGAGCACGCCGAGCGGACCGGCGCCGCCACGGTGTCCGAGGAGCACCTGCTGCTGGCGCTCCTCGACCGGGAGGACACCCGGGCCGCGGCGGCACTGCGCGGGCTGTGCCCCCCGGAGCGCCGGCCCGCGGTGGCCGCCGCCCTGGCGGACGCCCGGCGGCGGGCAGGGCTGTCCCGGGCGGACGCGGAGGCCCTGGAGGGCCTCGGCATCGACGTCGGCGCCATCGTGGCGCGGGTGGAGGAGGCGCACGGGCGGGGCGCGCTGGCCGGCGACCGCAGGGACGCCGGATGGTCCGGCCGCAGGTCCTTCTCCCGGGAGGCGAAGACGGTGCTGGAGAAGTCCCTCCGGATCGCCCTGGCCCGCAAGGACCGGGAGATCGGCGACGAGCACGTCCTGCTGGCCCTCACCACGACCGGCGGTGTCGTCGCGGAGGTCCTGGCGGACCACGGGGTGACGTACACGTCCGTCGAGGCCGCCCTTTCCGCGCCCGTCGCGCGCTGACCCCCGCGGACGGCAGGGCGTCCGCCCCACGCGGCCGCCGCGACGGCGCGGTCGCCGAAGGCGGACCGGGAGGCGGGGAAGCCGCGATCCCGGCCCGCGCCAGGAATGCGGCGCGGCTGCTCGGGGTGGGGAGCCGCCCGCGGACCCGGCGCCCGGCACGCCCGCCGCATTCGCCCATGCGGTCCGCAAACCACCCGTACTCCGCCCGCGGACCGGCCGAACGGCCCGTCCGGTACGCCGCCGGGTCGGCCGGTCCTGTCCGAGGACGAGCGCGGTCGGGCCGGCCCGTCGGCTGCGACCATGGGGGCATGCCCCACGCCCTCGTCACCGGCGCCACCTCCGGGATCGGCGCGGCCTTCGCCGAGCAGCTTGCCGCCGCCGGGTACGACCTGACGCTGGTCGCCCGCGACCCGGACCGGCTGGCCCGTACGGCCGATGCCCTGCATCGGAAGCACGCCGTCCTTGTGACCGTGCTCGCGGCCGACCTCGCCTCGGACGACGGATTGGCACGCGTCGCGGAGAGGGCGGCGGCGGAGCCGCTCGACCTGCTGGTCAACAATGCCGGGTTCGCGCATCCGGCCGGCTTCCTGCGCGTGCCGGCCGCCGACGAGGCGCGCATGCTGCGCGTGCACTGCGAGGCGGTGCTGCGGCTCACCCACGCGGCCCTGCCCGGCATGAACGCACGCGGCCGCGGCGGCATCGTCAACGTCTCGTCCCTGTGGGCGTTCTTCCCCCGCAGTACGTACGGGGCGTCGAAGGCGTGGATCAACGCCTTCAGCCGGAGCCTCACCGACGCGCGGACCGCCCGTCCGGGCGTGCGCGTCATGGCGCTCTGCCCGGGCTACGTCCGCACCGCGCTCCACGAGCGCTCGGGCCGCGACACCTCCTCGATCCCCCGCGCGATGTGGACCGGTGCGGACGACGTCGTACGGACGGCGCTGCGCGACCTGGAGCGGGGCCGGACCGTGTGCGTGCCCGGCACCGCCGACAAGGCGCTGGTGTTCCTGGGCCGCCTGGCCGGACGGCGCTTCGCGGGCCGCGTCCTCCAGCGCCTCGGCTCCCGCCCGCGCCGCCCCGCCCCCTGACCGGGCGGTGGCGCTCACGCCGGTTTCCGCCGCCCCGGGGCACAGGAACCGGACAGTCCGGGGGGCTCGGCGCGGCGGAAACCGGCGTGAGCGCCAC
>NZ_RPSE01000532.1:0-3352 GCF_003949955.1 Streptomyces sp. WAC05292 | reverse complement strand
CGCCTGAGCCGCGCCCCACGGCCGGGAGCCCCCGCCCCCACAGGCCCCGGCCCGAAACCACATGGGCACGCCATGCGGACAGACCTAGACTGACCAGCGAAAACACCACGGGGGGAGCAGCGGCCGTGCAGGCGGACGAACAAGCGAGCGGCGCGGCGGAGGGCCCTTTGGCGGCCGCTGCGAGGGCGGGCGACATGCTCCGCGTGAAACAGCTCCTGGAAGAACGCCACGATCTGCCCCACGAGGGCCCCGACGACGCGACCGCCGCCCTCGCCGCGGCCGTCCAAGCCCGCCACACCGACGTCGCCGACCTGCTGATCAGACGCGGAGCCGTACCCGGCGACATCGCCCCGGACCGGTTGCCGCCCCTCCGCGAGGCGGTCGACTTCGGCTCGCCCGCGCTCGTCGACGCCCTGACCGCCACCAGCATCCTGCACCGGTACCCGACGTCCGAGCTGAGGGAGCTGCGGGATCTCGCGCGCACCTGGCACGAAGCCGAACTGCGGCGCCGCACCGGCTCCTCGGGCGATGCCGCATACACCCGCGTGCAGGACGACGAGGGGTACTACCAGGTCGGCGAGCTCACGCTCGACGGAATGACCGTACGGGACGGCCACGGCGCGATCCTGACGGAGTTGGAAAGGCTTCTCGGCATCCGCACCTCCTGCGGGGACCTCGTCACCCGCGCCCTGGAGCGCGAAGAGGGCCACACGGCGTGGGGCCGAGCCGCGATCCTGCTCTCCCACCGGCGCGAGCCGGAGGCATGGGCTGCCGCCGAGACCCTGCGCGCCGACACGGACCCGAAGCGCCGACTGTTCGGTGCGGAACTGACTCGACTGTTCGAACTCTTCGCCGACGCGCACGAGGAGCAGTACTGCGTCCTCGCCGTTGCCGCCCTCACGGACTGGTCGGCCGACGAGACGGACCCCGCCGTCCTGGCAGAGGTGCTGCACGGCCTCTCCTCGTACCAGGGGCCGCGTGCCGAAGCAGCCCTCCTGGCACACCTCGCCCACCGGGACCCCCGCGTCCGGCGAGCGGTCGCCGCAGGCCTCGGCACGTCCATGGACGGCAGGCACCTGTCCGACGCGGCCCGCGACGGACTCCTGACGCTGCTGCGCGACCCGGACACCGACGTGCGGATCGCGGCCTGCCGCAGCGCCGGCGACACCGCCAACGGAGACCCCGAATTGCGTGACGCGACGGCGGCCCTCCTCGACCACCCGGAGCGCCGCGTCCGGCTCGAAGCCGTCCAGGCTCTCGCGCTCCACCGCGACGAGCGGTGCGTGGACGCCGCGAAGCGCCTCGGCCCGCCGCGGCCCGGCCACCAAGAGGAGGAGCTGTACTGCCTCGAAGCGGCCTGGCGGTACGAACGGCACCGCGAGGACGCCTGACGGGACGGACCCGAGCCGGTCGCCCACCCGGTCCGGCGCCCGCCCCGGGGCAGGCACCGACCGGGCACACCGCGGGGTTGCTAGAACACCGGCACGCCCGCCCGCGTCAGGCGCCACCCCACCGACGCGAAGCCCGCCGGATCGACCGTCCCCTTCGCCTTCACCCACGAGATGATCGTGTTCCGGATCTCATCCGAGTTCGCCCACACCTGCTTCGCCCCCGCCACGTGCGGGAACGCCCCGCCGCCCGACGCGCGGTAGTTGTTCACCGCCAGCACGAACCGCGCCTGCGGATCCACCGGCTTGCCCTCGAACGACAACCCCGTGATCCGCGAACCGACCGGCTGCGCGATGTCCACGTCGTACGCCAGCCCGTACACCGCGTCGTAGTTGTAGTCGGGAATCCCCTCCGCGTTCGTCAGCTTCGCCGGATCCACCACCGCATCCGGCGCCGTCCGCGCGAAGTACCGGGCCGAGTACTCCAGGTAGTCCTTGACCTGCGCACCCGTCAGGACCCGTGCCTCCAGCGTGTTCTCGAAGGGATACAGCCCCGCCGCGTCCCGCAGCGTCACCTTCCCCTCCGGGATCACCGCCGTCCGCGAGAAGCAGGACGCCTGCGACAGCACCGGCAGCGCCGCCCACTCCGTGCCCGCGAGGGCGCCCTTCACCGTCTCCGCCTGCACGTGGTTGATCAGGTCGATGATCGGGACGTCCTTCACCGGGCCCTCCGCCGACGACATCGCCTGCGTAGAGGTACCGATCACCTGGTTGACGTACTCCACCACCTTCCGGTGCTCGTCCGACAGCAGACGCACGATTTCCGGGTCCTCCGGCACCGTGTTCGAGTTCAGAACCCGCGCCGACACCGAGGCCACCGACCAGCGGCCCCGCTCCCAGCACAGCTCGAAGTCGAACAGCGTCAGCCGCTGCCCCCACTTCAAAGGCTCCGACAGCACCACGTCCCTGCCGGTCGCCTTGTTCCGCACCCGGTACTCCGGTATCTCGGTGTGCGCGTGCCCGACGAGGATCGCGTCGATACCCGGCACCTGCTCCGCCACCAGGCCCGCCGCGTTCTCCACGTACGGCAGCTGGTCCCCGTACGACGACGTGCCGCTCGACCCCGAATGCGCCGACACGATCACCACGTCGGCGCCCATCGACCGCAGCCGCGGCACATACTTCGCCGCCTGCTCCTCCAGGCCCGGGAACGCCATCTTCCCCTGCACATGCGCCTTGTCCCAGATCGCGATGCCCGGATTCGTCAGGCCCAGGACCGCCACCTTCACGTCCCGCCCGTGCGGAGTCCGCAGCCGGTGCATGCTGTACGGGGGGAACGCCGGCTGCAGCGACCGCGCATCCACCGCGTTCGCCCCGAGCAGCGGGAAGTCGCACTGCTCCTGGAACTTCCGCAGCACCGGGATGCCGTAGTTGAACTCGTGGTTCCCCAGCGCCGCCGCGTCGTACCCGATCGCGTTCATCGCCTGCGCCATCGGATGCACCGGACCGCGCCGCGCGGTGATCGGGTCCACCTTGGCGTAGTAGTACGACAGCTGCGTCCCCTGGATCGTGTCACCGGCATCGATCAGCAGCGTGTTGCACCGCCCCTTCTCCGCCCGCACCTGCTCCACCAGCGTCGAGATCTTCGCCAGGCCCACGTCGTTGTGCGCCTTGTCGTCGAACTCCCGGTCCGTGAAGTAGTCCCAGTTGAAGACGTTCCCGTGCAGGTCCGTCGTCCCCATCACCGTGAACGCGTACGTCCGCCCCGGCCGCGACCCCGGGGCCGACGGCACCGCGGCCGCCGGCGCCGCAGCCGCCCCCGTCCAAGCCACTGCCGCACCCGTCACGGCCGACGAACCCAAAAAAGCTCTGCGGTCCAACCCCATACCGAACTCCCTGAAAGACGCACCGACCACGCTGCCGACACCGGCAACGCGCGTAGATTCTGACCCATCGGCAACAAC
>NZ_RPSE01000531.1:0-3362 GCF_003949955.1 Streptomyces sp. WAC05292 | reverse complement strand
CCACCATGTGCTACGTCGTCACCGACCCGGCGACCGGCCGGGGGCGAGGAGGGCGGGCGGCGGGTGCCCTGCGCGGGCCACGCTGCACCGGCCGGTCGCCGGGTCGGTGACGACGTAGCACATGGTGGCGAGCATCGGATCGGCCAGGTCCTCCAGGGCGGCTTCGAGCTGCCGGAGCAGTTCGGGCGGCGGCAGGTCGAGCCGGGCGAGTGCCCGGACGCTGGCGGAGAGCCGCCCCATCACGGCGGCCGCCGCGGTGCCGTGGCCCATCACGTCGCCGATGAGGAAGGCGGCGCGGCCGCCGGGCAGCCGCAGGACGTCGTACCAGTCGCCGCCGACCTCGTTGACGTCGCTGGCGGGGAGGTAGCGGTGGGCGACCTCGACGCCGGGCGGCGGGGAGATGTGCTGGGGCAGCATGCTGCGCTGGAGGGTGAGCGCCGTGTCGTGCTCGCGGTGGTAGAGGCGGGCGTTGTCGATGCCCACGGCGGCCCGGGCGGCCAGTTCGGAGGCGAGGGTGACGTCGTCCGCGGCGAACGGGCCGGACGGGTTGGTGCGGTAGAAGCCGGCGACGCCGAGCACCGTCTCGCGGGCGACGAGCGGGACCATCATCATGGAGTGCACGCCGAGGGCGAGCAGGCGGGCGGGGCGGCTGGTGTGCCGGCCGGCAGGGGCGATGACCTCCTCGTCGAGGCGGGGCACGACGAACGGGCGGCGGGCGGAGAGGGCCTGCGTGTAGGGGGCGGTGTAGGGGAAGGTGAGGGTGCGGCCCACCGGGGCGAGGACGCCGACGACCGCGGAGCCGGTCAGGGGCGCCTTTCCGAGGCGGCGCAGGGCGGTGCCGCCGGCGAGGCCGCTGCCGGTGTCGTCGCCGCGGGCGAGGGATTCGAGGACGTCGACGGTGACGGCGTCGGCGAGGCGGCCCACGGCGAGGTCGGCGAGCTCCTGGGCGGTCCGCTCCACCTCCAGGCTGGACCCGATCCGCATGGACGCCTCGCTGAGCAGGGCCAGGCGGCGCCGGCCGGCCTCCGCCTCGACCTGGGCCTGCTGCTTCTCGGTGATGTCGAGGAGGGTGGCCACGACCCCGATCGGCCGGCCGCCGGGGTCCTCGACCCGCACGTACGAGCACGACCACACGCGGTCGCGGTCGGGGCGGGCGGGGGTGCGGCCGGTGCGCCGGAGGTCCAGGATGGGCAGTCCCGTTTCCAGGACCTGCCGCATCGCCTCCTCCATCTCGTGGGCGTTGACCTCCGGGAGCAGCTCGGTGAGCCGCCGCCCGATGTGCGCGGCCTGCGACAGGCCGTTCATCTGCTCCAGGGCCGGGTTGACCTGGAGGAACCGCAGCTCGGTGTCGAGGACGCCGATGCCGACGGGAGAGCGGGTGAAGAGGCCGTCCCACACGGCGGACGAGCCGCGGATGCGGCGGGCGGCGTGGGCGTCGGCGGCGAAGACGAGCAGTGCGGACGGGCCGGGGTACTGGTCGGGCACGGGGCAGGCCCAGATCTCCAGTTCCAGGGGATGCCCGTCGGCGTGCCAGGCGGTGACGGTGCCCATGACGCCGCGCCGGTTGGTGGCGGCCTCCCACAGGGAGCGGCCGAGGGTGCGGTCGACGCCCGGGTGCAGCAGGTCGGCGATGTGCCGGCCCATGACCTGCTGGGGGCCGTAGCCGAGGAGGTCGGCGGCGGCTCTGTTCCAGCGGACGATGGTGCCGTCGGCGCTGGTGGCGACCTGGGCGATGGGGAGGGCCCCGAGCCAGCCGCCGGCAGCCTGCGCGGCGCTGCTGACCAGCCCTTCCATGCCGGGGTCGGTCATCGCCCCGGGTCCCGGCCGCGCCGGCTCCGCGGCGGCTCCGTCGTCTCCACCCCTCCATGGTCGCCCGGCCGGGGCGGGGCCGCTCTCCGTGCCGGACGTCCGGCTTTCAACATCGGGGCCGTCCCAGGGTGCGGGTCAGCCGCGGCTGCCGTCCTGCTCCTCGACGTCGCAGTCGATGTACACGGGCGGCCTGTTCAGCAGCTGGGCCAGGTGGGAGGCGAACGCGTCGGTCTCGGGGGCGCGGCTGTTGGCCATGGCGGTCTCGTAGGAGTCGAAGCCGACGACGGCCAGGTGGCGGTTGGGGTTGGCGCGGTCCTTCAGCAGCATCCGGCTGACCGGGCCGGTCTGGCGGCCCTCCGCCCGCGCGCGCTCGTCGTAGTCGTGCAGCAGCTTCCGCACGTCCTCGATGCGCTCGGTCTCGAAGTCGATGATCTGTACGAACTGCATGCCGGCCTCCCGGAGGGTTCGGCGCCCCGCGCGGTGCGGGGCCTGCCGGCACCGAGTGAACACCGGCGGGCCCGCCGGGGGCGGTCGCCCGCGCCCGGCGGGCGGCACGATCCACCGACATGGCCGAGGCGCCGCCCGCCGGGCGGCAGCCGTCAGGAGGCCGCGTCGACGACGGCGCGGAGGAGGCGCTGCGGGTCCTCGGCGAGGCGGTTGCAGACGTAGAGCCACCATTCGGTGCCGAAGACGACGTACTCGCGGGTGGGGTGCCCGAGCCGGGCCATCTCGGCGAGGCGGTCGGGGCCGAGGCCGAGGAGGGTCTCGAACTCCCAGGGGGCGTCGGGGCGGCCCGATCCGCCGAGCTGCTCGCCGAGGCGGCGGAGGAGGTCCCGGTCGTGGGTGGCGAAGGAGCACAGGTGCCCGGATTCGGCGATTGCCTCGGCGAACTCCAGGTAGCGGGGACGGAGTTCGGGGGACTCGCGGGGCAGGGCGACGGCCTCCGGCTCGGCGAAGGCGCCCTTGACGAGGCGGATGCGGCCGGGGCGGGCCAGGACGCGCGGCAGGTCCTCGCGGGTGCGGTGGAGTCGGGCCTGGAGGGTGATGCCGACGTGGTCGTAGGTGGCGGTCAGCCGCTCGTGGAGGGCCAGCACGGCGTCGGTGCGGTCGGAGCCCTCCGCCGAGACGACCATCTCGCGGCCGGTGTCGGCGGTGGCCCGCGCGATGCGCGAGGCGTTGGCGAAAGCCAGGTCGGCATCGACGGCGAGTCCGATGTGCGAGAGGTCGAGGGAGATCGAGCAGCCGGGCGGGAGCCGGTCGGCGGCCTCCGCGAACACCGCGGTCTCGGCCACCGCCCGCCGCGGGTCGCGGCAGCTCTCGCCCAGGTACTCGACGCTGGCGCGGTGGCCGGCCGCCAGGACGGCGGCGGCGCGCTCGCAGGCGTCGTCGAGGGTCTCCCCCGCGACGAAGCGCCGGGCCACGCGACGGGCCAGGGGTCCGAGGGCGGGGTCCGCGGGGACGCGCCACTTCAGGTCCTCGTCGAGGGCGAGGCCGCGCAGGACGGCGGCGGCCGCGGCGGAGACGTCGGAGCCGGCGGGGGCGGCGGAGTGGTG
>NZ_RPSE01000530.1:0-3391 GCF_003949955.1 Streptomyces sp. WAC05292 | reverse complement strand
CGCCCCCGCCTGCGCGGACTCCTCGGCCCCCGCGGACGCGCCGGCGCCGCCGGACCCGCCGAGCGGGCCCCGCTCGCCGAGGGCGTCGTCGAAGCCGACGGCGAAGCCGTCCTGGCGCTCGCCGCCCGCCCCGAACGCGACCCCGTCCTGCCGCTGCGCCTCGGCGCGGCCGCCGCGCAGGCCGGGCTGCCCGTCTCCCGGCACGCCGTACGGCGCCTCGCCGCGCAGGCCCGGCCGCTGCCCGAGCCCTGGCCGGCCGAGGCCCGCGAGCAGCTGGTCACCCTGCTCGGGGCGGGGGAGCCGACGGTCGCCGTCTGGGAGGCGCTGGAGGCCGAGGGCCTGATCTCCCGGATGCTGCCCGAGTGGGAGCGCGTGCGCTGCCGCCCGCAGCGCAACCCCGTCCACACCTGGACCGTGGACCGGCACCTGGTGGAGACCGCGGTAAGGGCCTCCGCGATGACCCGCCGCGTCGGCCGGCCCGACCTGCTGCTGATGGCCGCCCTCCTGCACGACATCGGCAAGGGCCTGCCCGGCGACCACTCCGCCGCCGGGGAGGCCGTCGCCCGCCGGGTCGCGCTGCGCACCGGCTTCGGCGCGGCCGACGCCGACACCCTCGCCTCGCTGGTCCGCCACCACCTGCTGCTGGTCGACACCGCCACCCGGCGCGACCTCGACGACCCCGCCACCGTCCGCACCGTCGCCGACGCCGTCCGCACCCCCGGCACCCTGGAACTCCTGCACGCCCTCACCGAGGCCGACGCCCTGGCCACGGGGCCCGCGGCCTGGTCGGCCTGGCGCGCCTCCCTGGTCGCCGACCTCGTCCGCCGGGTCGCGGCCGTCCTCGGCGGCGCCCCCGACCCCGGGCGCCCCGACCCGGCGCCCACCGCGGAGGAGGAGCGCCTCGCCGTGGAGGCCCTGCGCACCGGGGAGCCCGTCCTGGCGCTGCACCCCCGCCCGGAGGAGGACGCCGTCGGCGCGGAGCTCGCCGTCGCCGTCCCCGACCAGCCCGGCGTGCTGCCCGCCGTCGCCGGCGTCCTCGCCCTGCACCGGCTCACCGTCCGCGCCGCCGACCTGCGCTCGCTGGAACTGCCCGGCCGGCTCGGCGAGGCGCTCGTCCTGCGCTGGCGGGTGGCCGCCGGCTACGGCTCGCTCCCCGAGGGGGCCCGGCTGCGGGCCGACCTCGTCCGGGCCCTGGAGGGCGGCCTCGACGTCTCGGCGAAGCTCGCCGAGCGGGAGGCGGCGTACCCGCGGCGGCGCGGCGTGGTCCCGCCGCCGCCCCGGGTCACCGTCGTCCCGGGGGTGTCCTCTCTCGCCACGGTCCTGGAGGTGCGCGCCCCCGATGCCGTCGGCCTGCTGCACCGCATCGGCCGGGCCCTGGAGGACGCCGGCGTACGGGTCCGCAGCGCGCACGTCTCGACGCTGGGCGCCAACGCGGTGGACTCGCTGTACGTCACCTCGGACGAGGGCAAACCCCTCGCCCCGGCGGAGGCCGCCGCCGTCGCCGAGGGCCTCGCCCGCGCGCTGGCCTGACACCGGGCCCCGCGGGGAATAGCGCCCGCGGGGTCTGGCAGGCGGGCCGGACCGATACCCTGGGGTACGACCACACCGCCCCCGACCCGAGGAATCGCGACCACCGTGTTCGATACGCTTTCCGACCGCCTCAGCGCGACCTTCAAGTCCCTCCGGGGCAAGGGCCGCCTCTCCGAACAGGACATCGACGCCGCGGCCCGGGAAATCCGTATCGCCCTCCTCGAGGCCGACGTCGCCCTCCCGGTCGTCCGCTCCTTCATCGCGAACGTCAAGGAGCGCGCCCGCGGGGCCGAGGTCTCCAAGGCCCTCAACCCGGCGCAGCAGGTCCTCAAGATCGTCAACGAGGAGCTGGTCTCGATCCTCGGCGGCGAGACCCGCCGCCTGCGGTTCGCCAAGACGGCCCCGACCGTGATCATGCTGGCCGGCCTCCAGGGTGCGGGCAAGACCACCCTCGCCGGAAAGCTCGGGTACTGGCTCAAGAGCCAGGGCCACACCCCGCTGCTCGTCGCCTGCGACCTCCAGCGCCCCAACGCCGTCAACCAGCTCGGCATCGTCGCCGAGCGCGCCGGCGTCGGCTTCTACGGCCCGCAGCCGGGCAACGGCGTCGGGGACCCGGTCCAGGTCGCGAAGGACTCCGTCGAGTACGCGCGCACCAAGCAGTACGACATCGTCATCGTCGACACCGCCGGCCGCCTCGGCATCGACGAGGAGCTGATGCAGCAGGCCGCGGACATCCGCGACGCCGTCAGCCCCGACGAGGTCCTGTTCGTCGTCGACGCGATGATCGGCCAGGACGCGGTCAACACCGCGGAGGCCTTCCGCGACGGCGTCGGCTTCGACGGCGTCGTGCTGTCCAAGCTCGACGGCGACGCCCGCGGCGGTGCCGCGCTCTCCATCGCGCACGTCACCGGCAAGCAGATCATGTTCGCCTCGAACGGCGAGAAGGTCGACGACTTCGACGCCTTCCACCCGGACCGCATGGCGGGCCGGATCCTCGACATGGGCGACATGCTCACCCTCATCGAGCAGGCCGAGCGGACGTTCTCGCAGGCCGAGGCCGAGAAGATGGCGGCCAAGCTCGCCAAGGGCCCCAAGGAGTTCACGCTCGACGACTTCCTGGCCCAGATGGAGCAGGTCCGCAAGATGGGCTCCATCTCCAAGCTGCTCGGCATGCTGCCCGGCATGGGGCAGATCAAGGAGCAGATCAACAACATCGACGAGCGCGACGTCGACCGCACCGCCGCGATCATCAAGTCGATGACCCCGGCCGAGCGCCAGGACCCGACGATCATCAACGGCTCGCGCCGCGCCCGTATCGCCAAGGGTTCCGGCACCGAGGTCAGCGCCGTCAAGAACCTTGTCGAGCGGTTCTTCGAGGCCCGCAAGATGATGTCGCGCATGGCCCAGGGCGGCGGCATGCCGGGCATGCCGGGCATCCCGGGCATGGGTGGCGGTCCCGGCCGGCAGAAGAAGCAGGTCAAGCAGGCCAAGGGCAAGCGCAAGAGCGGCAACCCGATGAAGCGCAAGGCGGAGGAGGCGGCGGCCGCCGCCCGCCGCGAGCAGGCCGCGCTGGGCGGTCAGCCGGACGCCGCGGGCAGCCCCTTCGGCCTGCCGGGCGGTGCCCCGGGCGAGGACTTCGAGCTGCCGGACGAGTTCAAGAAGTTCATGAAGTAGTACCGGCGTCCCCGCGGGGCCCCGGCCGCCCGGTGCGGCCGGGGCCCCGGTGCGTCCGGGCCCGAACGGGGCGGTCGGGGCGGTCTGGGCGGTCTGGGGGCGGGGGAGCCCGTCCGGAAGCCGCTGTCCGGAATATCCCTTATGGTCGGCCAGGAGGACGGCAGTAAGGAGGCCCCCGGTGCCCAGC
>NZ_RPSE01000052.1:0-26633 GCF_003949955.1 Streptomyces sp. WAC05292 | reverse complement strand
CCGCCGGCGCCGGGGCGGGGGCGGCCGCCCTCCTCGGCGCCACGGGCCGGGCGCACGCGGCGCACGCGGCCCACGCAGCGCACGCGGCGCACGCAGCGGCCGCGGCTCGTGCGGCCGCGCCGCCGCCGGCCGCCGCCGCGCCCGGTGGCGCGGGCGGCCTCGCCCCGTACGCCTCCTACTGGTTCCCGGACTCCCTCCCGCCGGGCTCCCCCGGCCCGGGCATCGTGTGGCGCTCCCTGAAGGAGTGGGCTCCCGAGTCCGATCCGGACCTCGCGTACCACACCGCCTCCGTGCCGCTCGCGGAGCGCTTCACCCCGGTGCCCGTCCACCCCGGCGCCCGCGCCGGGCAGGCCCGGATCGCCGCGCTCGTCTCGTTCGGGCCGACCGCGGGCACCCCCGCCCAGGGCTCCCCGACCAGCGACACCTACGCCCTGACGCACTGGGCGTACCTCGACGAGCTGGTCTTCTGGGGCGGCTCCGCCGGCGAGGGACTCGTGCTCGCCCCCACCGCACCCGTCGTCGACGCCGCGCACCGCAACGGCGTCCGGGTCCTCGGGAACGTCTTCCTCCCGCCCGTCGCGTACGGCGGCGACCTGCAGTGGACGCGGGACCTGGTGCAGCAGGACGCCTCCGGCCGCTTCCCGCTCGCGGACAAGCTGGCCGAGGTGGCCGCCGCGTACGGCTTCGACGGCTGGTTCGTCAACGCCGAGACCGACGGCGGCGACAGCCTGCTCGCCGGCCGGATGCGGGGCTTCCTGCGCGCCCTGCGCGCGGCGGGCGCACCGCACGGGCTGCGGACCACCTGGTACGACGCGATGAACGACACCGGGCGGGTGGGCTGGCAGGGCGCCCTGAACCAGCTGAACCAGGAGTTCTTCGAGGACCGTGCGGGACCCGTCTCGGACGGCTTCTTCGTCGACTTCCGCTGGAGCCGCCGCAGCCTCGCCGGCTCGGGCGCGCTGGCGGAGCGGCTCGGCCGCAGCCGCCACGAGCTGTGGGCGGCGGTCGACACGGAGGCCCGCGGCTGGGACACGCCGGTCGACTGGGACGCGATCGTGCCGCGCGGCGGCGACCACGTGACCGGCATCGGCTTCCACCGGCCGGAGTGGACGCGCAACCACCTCGCGGACCGCTCCCCCGGCGCCTTCCACCGGGCCGACGACCGGTTCTGGACGGGCGAGTCGGCGGACCCCGCCCGCCCGGCGCCCGAGCGCGGCTGGCGGGCGCCCGCCACGGTCGTCGCGGACCGCTCGACGGTCGGTGCGCTGCCGTTCGCCTGCTCCTTCAACACCGGCCACGGCGAACGCTGGTACGAGGCCGGGCGGGCCGTGTCCGACGCGCCGTGGAACCACCTCGGGCTCCAGGACCGGCTGCCGGGCCGGCGCTGGGTCGTGGACACCGCCGGGCCGCGCCCGGAGGTGGCCTTGGACTTCGCGGCGGCCTGGCGCGGCGGCTCCAGCCTCCTCGTGGCGGGCCCCCTCACCGCGCCCGCGGCCGTGGGGCTGCACGGCACGCGGTTCGCGCTGCCGGCGGCGGGCGTGCTGGAACTGGTGCACCGCGCCGAGCCCGGTTCGGCGCCGGTGTCGGTCGAGGTCGGTGTCGCGGTGCGCGAGCCGCGTGCCCCGGGCGGGCCGGTCCCGTACACCTGGTTCGCGGCGGGCGGGGCGCGGCCGGGGGCCGGCTGGGGCACGGCGCGGGTCGGGCTGTCGCGCCTGGCGGGCCGGACCGCGTACGGGCTGGCCGTACGGATCACCGCGCTCGGCCGCACGGCGGTGGTGTGGCGGGTCGGCGCCGTGTCGGTACGCGACGACACGCCGCACCGGCGCCCGGGCAGCCCGCATGCCCTGCGCGTGGACGCCGCGGCCCGGCGGGACGGCGCGGCCGAGGTGCGCCTGTCGTGGCGGCGGGCAGCCGGACCGGTCCGCCACTACGAGCTGCACCGGCTGCTCCCGGGCGGCGCCCGCAGGTTCCTCGGCGGCACGTGCGGCACCGCCCTGTACCTGCCAGAGGTCGTCCGCGCGGGGCGGGAGCGGGCGGCCGCCTTCGAGGTACGGGCCGTGGACGAGCTGTACGCGGCCTCCGCCCCGGCGCGCACGGCGCTCGCCTGGTCCGGCTGAACCGGCCGCCCCGGCCGGGGTCAGCCGCCGTGCGGGGCGCTGCGCGGCACGGCGACGGTCACCCGGAGCCCGTGCGGCCGGTTCGTCTCGTAGGAGAGGGTGCCGCCGCCCGCGGTGAGCAGCGCCCGGGAGATCGACAGGCCGAGCCCGGAGCCCTTGACGTTCTGGTGGCGGCCGCTGCGCCAGAACCGGTCGCCGATGCGGAGCAGCTCCTCCTCGGTCAGGCCGGGCCCCCGGTCGGCGACGACGACGTGGACGAACGCCCCGTCCGCGGCGACGGAGACCTCCACCTCCTCGCCGGCGGGCGTGAACTTCAGGGCGTTGTCGATCACCGCGTCGAGGGCGCTGGACAGGGCGATGGGGTCGGCCCACCCGGTGACGGCCGACCGCCCCGCCTCCCGGAGGCGTACGCCCTTCTCCTCGGCGTACGGCCGCCAGGCGGCGACCCGCTCGCCGGTGAGCGCCCCGATGTCGGTGAGGCTGAGCTCGGCGGAGGCGTGCTCGGCGAGCGCCAGGTCCAGCAGGTCGTCCAGCACCTGGGCCAGCCGCTTGCCCTCGGCGCGCACGGACGCGATCTCCTCGTTGCCCTCGGGCAGTTCGAGGGCGAGCAGCTCGATCCGCAGGAGCAGCGCCGCGAGCGGGTTGCGCAGCTGGTGGGAGGCGTCGGCGACGAACGCCCGCTGCTGCTCCAGGACCTCCTCGACGTTGTCGGCCATCTCGTTGAACGAGCGGGCCAGCCGCCGCAGTTCCGGCGGGCCGCCCGAGGCCGCCACCCGCGAGTTCATCCGGCCGGTGGCGATGCCGTGGGCGGCCGCGTCGAGGGTGCGGACGGGCTTGAGCACCCAGCGGGTCAGCTGGAGCGCCGCGCCGAACGCGAGGAGCATCGCCGCGGCGAGCCCCGCCGCGATGATCAGCCAGCCGTTGAGGATGCGGGCCCTCAGCTGGTCGGTCGGCGACTCGGTGACCACGACCGCGACGACGTCGCCGTCGAGGACGACCGGCGAGGCGACGAGGAGTTTCGCCTGCGTCTGCCAGGGCCACACCTGCGGCGGATCGTGGCTGCGCCGCCCGGCGAGGGCCTCCGTGAAGGCCTCCCGCCCCTCGCCCTCCTCCGGCAGCTGCCACCAGCCGGGCGCCCGGACCATGGCGTTGTCGTCGCGGTAGAAGATCCCCACCCGGATGCCGTACAGCTCCTGGTAGCGGGCCAGTTCCTGCTGGAGGGTCTCGCGGCGGTCGGCGGCGCCGGTGCTCCCGGAGGCCTCGGCGTCGAAGACGAACTGCGCGAGCGCGGAGAAGCGGGCGCTGTCGTCGATCCGGTCGACGATGACCCGCTGCTGCTGGCCGGCGGCCAGGCTGACGGCCAGCGGGAAGCCGAGGGCGAGCAGGACGCCCGCCATCAGGACGACGAGCAGCGGGAGCAGCCGGGCGCGCACGCCGGGGCCCGCCTAGGGGGCGGCCGGGGGGACGAGCCGGTAGCCCACCCCGCGGACGGTCTCGATCAGGGCGGGCATGCGCAGCTTGGAGCGCAGCGACGCCACGTGCACCTCCAGGGTGCGCCCCGTCCCCTCCCAGCTCGTGCGCCACACCTCGCTGATGATCTGTTCGCGGCGGAAGACGACGCCGGGCCGCTGCGCGAGCAGGGCCAGCAGGTCGAACTCCTTGCGGGTGAGCGGCACGTCGGTGCCGTCGACGCTGACGCGGCGGGTCGGCAGCTCGATGCTGACGGGCCCGACGCGGACGGCGCCCGGGACGCCCGCCGCGGCCGGGGAGGCGCCGGCCTCCTCCGACACGCCGGTGCGCCGGGCGACGGCGTGGATGCGGGCGAGGAGCTCGCCGGTGTCGTAGGGCTTGACGACGTAGTCGTCGGCGCCCATGTTGAGGCCGTGGATGCGGGAGCGCACGTCGGAGCGGGCGGTGACCATGATGACGGGGGTCGAGGTGCGCTTGCGGATCTTGCCGCAGACCTCGTACCCGTCCTGGTCGGGCAGCCCGAGGTCGAGGAGCACCACGCCGAACGGCGGCGTCCCGGCGGGCAGCAGCGCCTGGAGGGCCTCCTCGCCGTTGCGGGCGTGCGTCACCTGGAAGCCGTGCCGCGCGAGGATCGCGGACAGGGCGGCGGCGACGTGGTCGTCGTCCTCCACGAGCAGCAGCCTCACGGGCGTCCCCCTTTCCTGGCGTCCTGTCGATCTTGGTCTGCGGTCAGGGCCACAGAGCATCCACGCTGATGAGCGCCCCCGCGTCAAGGGGGTTCCGGCCCGGGGCGCCTTCCGTTATGCACCCGGTACGGGCTCCGGAGCGGAGGGCGCCGCGGCACGTACGGAGCGTATCGGGGCGAGGCCGTATCGTTATCCTCAATTCTCCCTCAGATGTGGTGACGGTGTGAGGACGGCGTCACTACTGTCCTCCCAACCGAGGAGGACGGAGCAAGAAGCCGATGAGCGGAGTATCAGTGACCAAGGACGCGGAAGGTGCGGCCGGAGCCGCTGACGACCTGGTCGTACTGAGCAACGTCAACAAGCACTTCGGCGCGCTGCACGTGCTTCAGGACGTCAATCTCAGCATTGCCCGCGGTGAGGTCGTCGTGGTGATCGGTCCTTCGGGATCGGGCAAGTCGACGCTGTGCCGGACGATCAACCGGCTGGAGACGATCGACTCCGGCACGATCACGATCGACGGCAAGGAGCTGCCCTCGGAGGGGCGGGAGCTGGCCCGGCTGCGTGCCGACGTCGGCATGGTCTTCCAGTCCTTCAACCTCTTCGCGCACAAGACGGTGCTGCAGAACGTGATGCTGGGCCAGATGAAGGTCCGCAAGACGGACCAGGCCACGGCGGCGAAGAAGGCCCAGGCCCTGCTGGACCGGGTGGGCGTCGGAACACAGGCCGACAAGTACCCGGCGCAGCTCTCGGGCGGTCAGCAGCAGCGCGTGGCGATCGCCCGCGCGCTGGCCATGGACCCGAAGGTGATCCTCTTCGACGAGCCGACATCGGCCCTCGACCCGGAGATGATCAACGAGGTGCTGGAGGTCATGCAGCAGCTCGCCACCGAGGGCATGACGATGGTCGTCGTCACGCACGAGATGGGCTTCGCCCGCTCTGCGGCCAACCGGGTCGTCTTCATGGCCGACGGGAAGATCGTCGAAGAGGCCGAGCCCGAGCAGTTCTTCAGCAACCCGCGCAGTGACCGCGCCAAGGACTTCCTTTCGAAGATCCTGCACCACTGACGGCTCCGTCTGGTACTGATCCCGTGGCGGCCCGGCGGCTCACGCCGTCCCTCGCCGTCCAACAACGTCTCATCCGAGGGAAGTTCACCATGAAGCTCTTCAAGGCCGGCGCGGCCGCAGCCGTGGCCGTCGTCCTCTCCCTGACCGCGACCGCGTGCGGCGGCGGCAGCGGCTCGGCCGGCGACGGCGGGACCGCCGGCGGCGGCAAGGACAAGATCGTCATCGGCATCAAGTTCGACCAGCCGGGTCTGGGCCTGAAGACGCCCGACGGCAAGTTCACGGGCTTCGACGTCGACGTCGCCACCTACGTGGCCAAGGAACTCGGCTACCAGCCCGACCAGATCGAGTTCAAGCAGGCCGTCAGCGCCGAGCGCGAGAACCTGATCTCGAACGGCGACGTCAAGCTCGTGGTCGCGACCTACACGATCAACGACAAGCGCAAGGCGAAGGTCGACTTCGCGGGCCCGTACTTCCTGGCCCACCAGGACCTCCTGGTCCGCGCGGACGACACCTCGATCACCAAGGCCGAGGACCTGAACAAGAAGAAGCTCTGCTCGGTCACCGGCTCCACGTCGGCGCAGAACATCAAGACCAAGCTCGCCCCCGAGGCCGACCTGCTGGAGTACCCGGGCTACTCCGAGTGCCTCACCGGCCTGGAGAACAAGGCCGTGGACGCCCTCACCACGGACGGCTCGATCCTGGCCGGCTACGCCGCGCAGGAGAAGAACAAGGGCAAGTTCAAGCTGGTCGGCCTGAAGCTCAGCGACGAGCCCTACGGCATCGGTCTGAAGAAGGGCGACAAGGAGCTCCAGACCAAGGTCAACGCCGCCCTGAAGAAGATGGTCGAGGACGGTTCCTGGCAGAAGGCGGTGGACGCGAACCTCGGCCCCGCCGGCTACAAGGCCGAGCCGGCCCCGCAGATCACCGAAGGCAGCTGATTCTTCGGTGAGGCGCGCCGCCGCCCACTTCGGGCGGGCGGCGGCGCGCCTCACCGGCCATCCTGGGGAGAGCGCAGGGCAACGTGTTCGACTTTCTTACTTCCGGGCAATACGACGTGCTCGGAGCCTTCTGGGTGACGGTTCAGCTCACCCTCTACTCAGCCGCGGGGTCCCTGATCTGGGGCCTGATGCTGGCCGGGATGCGGGTCAGCCCCGTCCCGCTGATGCGGGCCTTCGGCACCGCGTACGTCAACATCGTGCGCAACACGCCGCTGACCCTGCTGATCCTCGGATGCTCGCTGGGCCTGTACCAGACCCTGAGCATCACGCTCGGCGGCGACGGCTCCAAGGACATCGGCTTCCGCCTCGCGGTCCTCGGCCTGATCGCCTACACCGGCACGTTCGTCTGCGAGGCGCTGCGCTCCGGCATCAACACGGTGCCCGTCGGGCAGGCCGAGGCCGCCCGCGCGCTGGGCCTGAGCTTCTTCCAGGTACTCACCTTGATCGTGCTCCCCCAGGCCTTCCGGGCGGTCATCGCGCCGCTCACCAACGTACTGATCGCCCTCACCAAGAACACGACGGTGGCGGCGACGATCGGTGTGGCCGAAGCCGCCCTGCTGATGAAGGAAATGCTGGAGAACGAAGCGGACGCGCTCTTCGCGGTCTTCGCGGTGTTCGCGTTCGGGTTCGTCGTCCTCACCCTGCCCACGGGCCTTCTGCTGGGCTGGGTGGCCAAGCGAGTGGCGGTGAAGCGATGAGCTCCGTTCTGTACGACACCCCCGGCCCCAAGGCGAAGGTCCGCAACTGGATCTACACGGCGATCTTCGCCGTGCTGGTCGGGCTGGCGCTCTGGTGGGTTCTCGCCCGCATGGCCGAGAAGAACCAGCTCGACGCCGACAAGTGGCTCCCCTTCGTCACCGACAGCCAGATCTGGACGACGTTCCTCCTCCCCGGCCTCGGTGAGACGCTGAAGGCCGGCCTGATCGCCATGGTGATAGCCCTGCCGCTCGGTGCGCTGCTGGGTATCGGCCGGCTGTCCGACCACGCGTGGGTGCGCGTCCCGATCGGCACGGTCGTGGAGTTCTTCCGCGCCATCCCGGTCCTGATGCTGATGATCTTCAGCTCGGCGCTGTACGTGATGCTCGGGACCGTCAGCTCCGACCTGCGCCCGCTGTACGCGGTGGTCACCGGCCTCGTCCTGTACAACGCCTCGGTCATCGCGGAGATCGTCCGGGCCGGCATCCTGTCGCTGCCGCGCGGCCAGACCGACGCCGCCAAGGCGATCGGCATGCGCAAGGGCCAGATGATGTTCCACGTCCTGGTCCCGCAGGCCGTCACGGCGATGCTGCCGGCACTGGTCAGCCAGCTGGTCGTGATCCTGAAGGACACCGCGCTCGGCGGCGCCGTCCTCGGTTTCGCGGACCTGATGTCGATGAACCGGCAGATCTCCGCCAACTACAGCAACACCATCGCGACGATGGTCGTGATCGCCCTCATCTACATCGCGGTGAACTTCGCGCTCACCGCTCTCGCCTCCTTCCTCGAGCGCCGGCTGCGGCAGTCGAAGAAGGGCACCGGCGCGGTCGTCGAGGGCGACGTGGCAGAGGTCGACGCGGGCGGCGCGGCCGGCGTGGGCAAGGCCCCCTGACCCGGGACGGACGGCGCCCGCCCGGCGCCGAATCCCTGACACCCGGTCAGTGAACAGGCGTGGCACGTGTGGTGCGGCGGATCTCATCCGCCGCACCACACGCATGCCCGGGGAGGGTGTCACTTGACGCAGGCACCTCCAGTGGGTTGCATACGTTCTGTGATCACATACCGGACATCGGGAGCCGCCTCGTGGACCCGGTGATCGTCGTCGGTGCGGGGCCGGTCGGGCTGGCCCTGTCCCTCGCCCTGGCCGGCCAGGGCGTGCCGTCCGTCGTGCTCGACGAGGGGCCCGGCAAGGACCTCCCCCGGCCTGCCCGGACGGTCGTCCTCCATTCCGACACCGCCGCCATGGTGCACCGCCTGGGCTGTGCGCCCCTGCGCGACGAAGGCGCGTCGTACGCGGCCTGGCGCACGCGGCGGCGCGGCCGCGACACCGGCCGGATCACCTTCGACGACGAGCCGGCCCCGCTGCACGTGCCCCAGCACGCCCTGACCCGCGGGCTGCGCGGCGCCGCCGCGGTCCACCCGCTGGTCAACCTGGTCACCGACAGCAAGCTCGATGCCCTGGAGCAGGACGACCGCGGAGTCACCGCGCACACCCGCGGCGCGGAGACCACCTGGTGGCGGGGCAGCCACATCGTCGGCTGCGACGGTGCGCGCTCGACCGTCCGCAAGCTCCTCGGCATCCGCTTCCCGGGCCGCACCGCCGTCGAGCGGCACGCGGTGGCCGCGCTGCGCACCGAGCTGCCCTGGCCGGGCGAGGCGCTCCTGCACCGCGACCCGCCGCACGAGACGACCGCCCGGCCGCTGCCCGACGGGGTGTGGCGGCTCGACTGGCTGCTCCCGGCCCGCGGGGAACTCGTCACCCCGGACGCGCTGGTGACGCTGATCCGGGACACGATGGCCTCCTGGTGCGAGGGCACCACTCCCCCGTACGACCTCCTCGACACCGGGGTGCACACGCTGCACCACCGGCTCGCCATCCGCTGGCGGGAGCGCCGCGCCTTCCTCGCCGGGGACGCCGCGCACCTCCTGGGCGCTCTCGGCACGCAGGGCGTCGAGGAGGGGCTGCGGGACGCCGAGAACCTCGCCTGGAAGCTGGCGCTGGCCTGGCACCACGGCGCCTCGGAGTCCCTGCTGGACAGCTACGAGGACGAGCGGCGCACCGCGGTCGCCGCCCGGCTGCGGGCCGCCGACCAGGCCGTGCCCGCGCTGCGCGGGGGCGCCGGACTGCGGACGCTGCTGCCGGGGTCCGCCCGCGGCGGCGAAGCCCTCCTCACCGACGGCCACCTGGGCCGCGGGCCGCTCGGCGCGCTGCCCGCGTACGCCCCGCCGGTGGCGGTGCGCGAGGTGCCCACGGCCACCGAGCCGGGCGGCGCCGTCGCGAACGTCCCCGTGTCGGCCCCCGACGGGTCGACCGTCCCGCTGCGCGACATGCTGGGCCGGGGCCGGCTGCTGGTGGTGCTGGTCGCCCCGGGCACCGGGGTCTGGGACCGGCGGCACTGGCTCGGCGCGGGGCTGATGCCGCGGCTCGCCGCCGCGGTGTCCGCCCTGCCGGTGCGGGCGGACCTGCTCGTCGCCGACGGCTATCCGGGGGCGCCTGCCCACACCGTGCTGCTGGTCCGGCCCGACGGGCACCTCGCCGCGACGTTCGCGGGCGTACGGCCGGCCGAGCTGTACGAGGCGGCGGACGCCGTCCGCATGGGCGCCCCCGCCGCGCCGGACCGCACCCCGTCCACCACGCCCTCCGCCGCGATCGATTGACCGCCCCGCGGTCGCCGTGCTTGACTCGCCGCCATGACCGGCAGCGACGACGTGCGCCTGTGGCGGAGGGTCCACATGGACCTGGTCCGCTATGCGGGCTGCGTGTGTCGCCGCTCCTGCTGATTCGCCTTCCTTCCCGCGCGCTCCGGCGCGCCCTCCCGCGAACCTCCAGGACGGTCATCCCCATGTCTGCCACCGCCGAAGCCGTGGCGGCCTCCGAGCTCCTCGGCTTCGCCCTGCGCACGGCCGCCGACGCGGCCGCCGTCGCCGCCCTCCCCCTCGACCCGTACGAGCGCACCTGGATCCGGTTGGACGGGCCGGGCGGCAGTGAGGCCTGGCTGATCGGCTGGCCGCCCGGCTCGGGGACCGGCTGGCACGACCACGCCGAATCGCGGGGCGCGTTCGCCACCGCACGGGGCTCCCTCACCGAGCACTCGCTCGCCGCCCGCATCCCCTCCGAGGGCTGGCGCAGCCTGGAGTTGGCGCCGGGCGTGGACCGCAGCCGGACCCTCGTGGCGGGTACGGGCCGCGCCTTCGGACAGCACCACGTCCACGAGGTGCTCAACGGGTCCGCGGAGGAGCACGCGGTCTCGGTGCACGTCTACCACCCGCCGCTGCCGCTGATCCGCAGGTTCAGCCGCAGCGGCCCCGTCCTGACGCTGGAGCAGGTGGAGCGCCCGCAGGACTGGCGGTGAGCGCCGCGGAGAGGGGGCGGATCGGCATCGACGCCCTCCTGGAGCGGGTCCGCGGCACCTACGATCGGGTTTCGCCGGCCCAGGCGTACGCGGAGTCCACGGCGGGCGGCGCCGTCCTGGTGGACATCCGCTACCAGGCCCTGCGCGAGCGGGACGGCCTGGTCCCGGGCGCGCTCGTCATCGAGCGGAACGAGCTGGAGTGGCGGCTGGACCCGCAGGGCTCGCACCGCCTCCCCGAGGCGGTCTCCCACGACCTGCGGGTGATCGTCTTCTGCGACGAGGGCTACGCCTCGTCGCTGGCCGCGGCGTCCCTGCACGCCCTCGGCCTGCACCGGGCCACGGACATGACGGGCGGCTACCAGTCCTGGCGCGCCGAAGGCCACCCCACCACCGGCCCCGCCGACACGTGACGGACCTCCCGGCCCCGCACGCCGGTCAGTCCTCCGGGTACGCCGCGCCGGATCCGAAGCCGTCGTCCGCGCCCTCGGCTTCGAGGGCGCGGCGGACCACGCGCAGGGCCATGCCCTCCGGGTAGCCCTTGCGGGCGAGCATCCCGGCCAGGCGCCGGATCCGCTTGTCGCGGTCGAGGCCGCGCGTGGAGCGGAGTTTGCGCTCGACGAGTTCCCGGGCGGTCCGCTCCTCCTGCTCGGAGTCCAGCTGCCCGAGGGCTTCCTGGACGAGGGCGGCGCCGACGCCCTTGGTGCGCAGTTCCTGCGCGAGGGCCCGGCGGGCCAGGCCCCGCCCGCGGTGGCGGGACTCGACCCAGGCGCCGGCGAACGCGGCGTCGTCGATGAGGCCCACCTCCTCGAAGCGGGAGAGGACCTCCTCGGCGGCCTCGTCGGGGATGCCGCGCTTGGCCAGCGCGTCCGCGAGCTGGCGCCGGGTGCGCGGCATCCCGGTGAGCAGGCGCAGGCAGATCGCCCGCGCCTGCTCTTCGGGACTCTGGGGCGGCAGCTCCCGCTCGGCCCTCGTCGCGCCGGAGCCGCCGCCCCCGTCGTGTTCCCGCACCGGGTCAGCTCTTGGCGGCGGCGGCCTTGGCCGTCTTCGCCTTCGACGCGGGGGCGGGAACGTTCTTGGCGTCGCCGTCGGCAGCGGCGGCCGTCTCCTCGGCGGTGCCCTCCGCGGCGGGCTGGGCCCCCTTGCGGACGCCGACGCCGAGCTTCTCCTTGATCTTCCGCTCGATCTCGTTGGCGAGGTCGGGGTTGTCCTTCAGGAAGTTGCGGGCGTTCTCCTTGCCCTGGCCGAGCTGGTCGCCCTCGTACGTGTACCAGGCGCCGGCCTTGCGGATGAAGCCGTGCTCCACGCCCATGTCGATCAGGCCGCCCTCGCGGCTGATGCCCTGGCCGTAGAGGATGTCGAACTCGGCCTGCTTGAACGGCGGCGCGACCTTGTTCTTGACGACCTTGCAGCGGGTCCGGTTGCCGACCGCCTCGGTGCCGTCCTTGAGGGTCTCGATGCGGCGGATGTCGATGCGCACGGAGGCGTAGAACTTCAGCGCCCGGCCACCGGTGGTGGTCTCGGGGGAGCCGAACATGACGCCGATCTTCTCGCGGAGCTGGTTGATGAAGATCGCGGTGGTCTTGGACTGGTTGAGCGCGCTGGTGATCTTGCGGAGGGCCTGGCTCATCAGGCGGGCCTGGAGGCCCACGTGCGAGTCGCCCATCTCGCCCTCGATCTCCGCACGCGGCACGAGCGCGGCGACGGAGTCGATGACGATGAGGTCGAGGGCGCCCGAGCGGACGAGCATGTCCACGATTTCGAGGGCCTGCTCGCCGGTGTCCGGCTGGGAGAGGATCAGGTTGTCGGTGTCGACGCCGAGGGCGCGGGCGTACTCGGGGTCGAGGGCGTGCTCCGCGTCCACGAAGGCGACGGTGCCGCCGGCCTTCTGCGCGTTGGCCACGGCGTGCAGGGTCAGGGTCGTCTTGCCGGAGGACTCCGGGCCGTAGATCTCGACGACGCGGCCGCGCGGCAGGCCGCCGACGCCGAGGGCGATGTCCAGAGCGGTCGACCCGGTCGGGATGACCTCGATGGGCTCGTTCGGCCGGTCGCCCAGGCGCATGACCGCACCCTTGCCGAATTGCCGTTCAATCTGCGCGAGGGCGGCGTCGAGAGCCTTCTCGCGGTCGGTGCCTGCCATGGGTTCCACCCGGTTTGCTTGAGTCGATCGCTTCACGTCATTGACGCTAACGCGTGCCACTGACAATCCGCTCCCACGGCCGTTCCGGCTGTGGATAACCCATCAGAATGGATGTTCGATTTCCCTGTCAAGCCGACCCGTCAGGGCCTCCGCCGACCTCCCCCGGACAGCCGCGACCGCACCCCCTCCCCCGCAATTGACAACCCGCGGTTGACACCCGCTGGATTGTCAACCTAGGGTTGCACTCATGACGAACCCTTCTCAGGAACCCGTTCGCACGACCGTCCCGGTCCGCCTCGACGACCTGATCGAGGTCATCAAGAAGTCCCACGCCGACGCCCTCGACCAGCTCAGCAACGCGGTGGTCGCCGCCGAGCACCTGGGCGACGTCGCCGACCACCTCATCGGCCACTTCGTGGACCAGGCCCGCCGCTCCGGCGCCTCCTGGACCGACATCGGCCGCAGCATGGGCGTCACCCGCCAGGCCGCCCAGAAGCGCTTCGTCCCGAAGGCCGACAAGGAAGGCGGGTCGGGCGAGTCCGCCCAGGGCTTCGGCCGCTTCACGCCGCGCGCCCGCAACGTCGTCGTGGCCGCGCAGGAGGCCGCCCGCACCGCCGGCAACACCGAGATCAGCACCGAGCACCTCGTCCTCGGCCTGGTCGCCGACCAGGAGGGCCTCGCGATGCTCGCCCTGCGCGCGCAGGGCGTCGCACCGGACGCCGTGCGCTCCGCGGCCCGCGCCGCGCTCCCCGCGCCGGCCGAGGGCGCCCTGCCCGAGCTGATCCCCTTCGACGCCTCCGCGAAGAAGGCCCTGGAGCTGACGTTCCGCGAGGCCCTGCGCCTCGGCCACGACTACGTCGGCACCGAGCACATCCTGCTCGCCCTGCTGGAACTGGAGCACGGCGAGGGCGTCCTCTCCGGCACCGGTCTCGACAAGGCCGCCACCGAGGCGGCCGTCAGCGAAGCCCTGGCAGCCGTGCTCGGCGGCGCGGACCAGGCGTAGGGGCGCCCGCCTCGGCGCCCGCGGTCAGCTCGTACCGCTTGACGTACGCGCCGAGGAAGGCCTGCAGCGTGGCGACGGCCGGGATCGCGACCAGCGCCCCGACCGCGCCCAGCAGGGCAGTCCCCGCGATCACCGAGCCGAAGGCGACGGCCGGGTGGATGTCCACCGTCCGCGAGGTCAGCTTCGGCTGGAGGACGTAGTTCTCGAACTGCTGGTACACCACCACGAAGCCGAGGACGTACAGCGTGTACAGCGGATCGACCGGGAAGGCGATCAGCATGGGCAGGGCGCCCGCCAGGTAGGTGCCGATGGTGGGGATGAACTGCGAGACCAGCCCCACCCACACCGCGAGCGCCGGCGCGTAGGGCACGCCCAGGAGCGCGAACAGCACATAGTGGGCGAGCCCGGAGATCAGAGCCATCAGACCGCGCGAATAAAGGTATCCGCCCGTCTTGGCGACGGCGATCTCCCAGGCGCGCAGCACCTCCGCCTGCTTCGCCGGGGGCAGCACGGAGCACAGGGCGCGCCGCAGGCGCGGTCCGTCCGCGGCGAAGTAGAAGGCGAACAGGCCGACCGTCAGCAGGCGGAACAGCCCGCCGAGGACGGTCGCGGAGACGTCGAGCACGCCGCTCGCGCTGTCCTGGACGTACTTCTGCAACCAGTCCGAGTGCAGCAGGCTGTCCTGGATCGCGAGCCGGGACAGCTCGGTGTGGAAGGTCGCGTTGATCGAGCCGATCACCGAGTCGAGGTAGCGGGGGAAGCTTTCGACCATCTCGACGATCTGCCCGGCGAGCATCGAGCCGAGCAGGACGACGAACCCGATTGACGCCACGAGCACCGCGAGGAACACCAGGAAGGTGGCGAGGCCCCGGCGCACGCCGCGGGCCGCCATCCGCGACACCGCGGGCTCGATGGCGAGGGCGAGGAAGAACGCGATCAGGATGTTGACCAGCAGCCCGATCAGCTGGTGGAAGGCCCAGCTGCCGAGGCGGTAGCAGGCGATCAGGGCCAGGACGAGGACGACGGCGCGCGGCAGCCAGCGGGGCATGCGGTCGCCGGCCGCCGCCGCGCGGACCGCCGCGGCGGCGGTGGCCGGCGGCGCCGCCTGTTCGGCGGCCGGGCCCGGAGCGGGGCCGCCGCCCGCGGGGCGGGCCTCGTCGTCGGTGCGCGCGGGCGGCGGCCCGGTGCGCTCGGTCGTGTCGTCGGTGGCTGCCACGCCGCCCAGTCTGTCCCACCCGCCCGGCGTACCGGCAAACGGCCGCCGGCGTCAGCGCAGCGAATCGGGTACGCCGACGGCGGAGCACACCGCGCGCCACACGTCCTTGGCCTCCCAGCCGGCCTCCAGCGCCTCGTGGACGGTGCGCCCGCCGAGCTCGGACATGACGTGGTCCCGCGCGAAGGAGTCGGCGTAGCCGGCCCCGAAGTGCTCGGCCATCCGCTCCCAGAAAATCGTCAACCGCATGACCCCAGTATCCCGCCCGGCCGCCGGGGCCCTATCCGCCCAGGGCGCGCACGCCCGCCGTGACCGCGACGGCCGCCCCCACCACGAGCAGGAACGGGGCCCGCAGCAGCAGCGCGATCCCGGCCGCGGCCACGCCGGCCGCGCGGGCGTCGAGGACGATCTGCTGCCCGGCCCCGAAGGTCTGCTGGGCGGTGAGCGCGGCGAGCAGGGCGACCGGCAGCAATCCGGCGAGCCGGCGCACCAGGGGCCGCTCCAGCGCCCCGGCGGGCACGAGGAGCCCGGCCAGCTTGACGGCGTAGCAGCCGGCGGCGGTCAGCGCGATGGCGAGCCACACGTTCACTTGCGGCGTCCCTTCAGCCAGAGGATCGCGGGGGCGGCGAGCGCGGCGACGAGCACCGGCAGCCCGGCGGGCAGCACGGGCAGCAGCCCCAGCCCGAGGACGACGGCGAGCACGGCGACGGCGCGCTCGGTGCCGGTCCGCAGCATGGGCGCGAGCAGGGCCAGGAAGACGGCGGGGCCGGCGGCGTCCAGCCCCCAGGCGGCCGTGTCCCCGATCGCCTCGGCGCCCAGCACGCCGAGCAGCGTGGTGAGGTTCCACAGCACGTACAGCGTCAGGCCGGTCACGGTGAACCCGAGGCGCGCCGAGCGGCGGTCGGGCTGGGCCAGCGCGACGGCCGCGGTCTCGTCGATCACCCAGTGCGCGGCGAGCGGGCGCACGGCCCGCGGCAGGGCGAGCAGCTGCGACAGCCGCAGCCCGTAGAAGGCGTTCCGGGTGCCGAGGAAGAAGGCGCCGGCGGCGGCCGTGAACGGGTTCCCGCCCGCGGCGAGCGCCCCCACCAGCGCGAACTGCGAGGCCCCGGTGAAGACGAGCAGGCTCAGGACGCACGCCTGCAGGGCGCTCACCCCGGATCCCGCGGCGGTCACCCCGAACGCGAAGCCGGACAGGCCGACGGCCACCCCGACTCCGAGGGCGTCGCGCACCACCCGGGCGCGCGGCCGCCCGGCGGGCTCCGCGGCGCCGCCCGCACCCGCCTCCCCCGGGGTGCCCCCGGGCCCGGGCCGGTCCTGTCGCATCACCGTCTGACGTTCTCGCACGCCGCGACGGTACGCACGGCGGGCGGGCCCGGTCTTGTACGTTCTTGCAGGCCCGGCGGCCGACGGCGCGGCGCGGCGTGGCGCGGCTACCCGGCCCGCTCGCGCCGGTAGGCGCCCGGCGGGACCCCCACGATCCGGGTGAAGTGCCGGTTCAGGTGGGGCTGGTCGGTGAAGCCGACGGCGGCGGCCGCCTCGGCCGGGGCGGTGCCCGCGTCCAGCAGGCGGCGCGCCCGCCGCACCCGGGCGTCGGTCAGCCAGGTGTGCGGCGGCATCCCGTAGCGCTCGCGGAACGCCCGCAGCAGGGCGAACGGGCCGGTCCCGAGCTCCGCGGCGAGCTGCTCCAGCGACGGCGGGTCGGCCATCCGCTCCAGCAGCACCGCCCGGGCCCGCGCCGCGCCCGCGGCCCCGGCGCTCGCGACGGGCGCGGCCGGCAGCGGGCCCGCGTGCCGGGCCAGCATCCGGGCCACCGCGGTGTGCAGCAGGGTGTCGGCGGCGAGGGCGTTGCCCTCCTCGGCGGCCCGGTGCACCTCGGTGATCGTGTGCGAGGTCTGCGGGTCGGCGACGGAGTCGACGGTGAATCCGGGGGTGCCGCGGAGCCCGGCGGTCTCGGCGGCGACGCGGCCGACCAGCTCGCGGGAGGGGTAGAGGGTGGCGTACGCCCAGCCCTCGGGGACGCCGGCGCGCGCCGTGTGCGGGACCTCGGGGTTGATCAGGACGATGCTGCCGGGGCCGGCCCGCAGGGTGCCGCCGGGCAGGCCGACCTCCTCGACGCCGCCGGTGACGGCCGCGATGACGTACCCGTCGTGGGCGTGCCGGGGAAAGGAATGGCTCACGTAGCGGGCGCGCAGCAGGTCCAGGCCCGGCAGTTCCGCGTACCGCCAGTGCCGCGCCCACTCCCTGCCGTCCGCTCGCGCCACCCCTCCATTCTGCGCGCCGGCCGGGACCCGGTCGGCGGCGGGTCCGGGCGGCCCGGCGCGGTGGCTGCGGCGGATGCGCGGGTCACGGCCGTTGTCGGTGCCGGGGTGCAGGATGGGGGCATGGCCGGCTCTGCGCTCGAGGCGTTCTCCCCCGCGACCCGCTCCTGGTTCACGGGGGCTTTCCGTGCTCCCACCGCCGCCCAGGAGGGCGCCTGGCGGGCCATCGGGGAAGGGGCCGACGTCCTGGTCGTCGCGCCGACCGGCTCCGGCAAGACGCTGGCCGCGTTCCTCGCCGCCCTGGACCGGCTGGCCTCCGAGCCGCCGCCCGCGGAGCCGAAGAAGCGCTGCCGCGTGCTGTACGTGTCGCCGCTGAAGGCCCTCGCGGTCGACGTCGAGCGGAACCTGCGCAGCCCGCTGACCGGCATCGGGCAGGAGTCCGTGCGGCTCGGGCTGCCGGAGCCGCAGATCCGGGTGGGGATCCGCTCGGGAGACACCCCGGCCGCCGAGCGGCGCGCGCTGGCGACCCGCCCGCCGGACATCCTGATCACCACGCCCGAGTCGCTGTTCCTGATGCTGACGTCGGCGACGCGCGAGGCGCTGTCCGGGGTGGAGACGGTCATCCTGGACGAGGTGCACGCGGTGGCGGGCACCAAGCGCGGCGCGCACCTGGCGCTCTCCCTGGAGCGGCTGGACGAGCTGCTGCCGCGCCCGGCCCGCCGGATCGGCCTGTCGGCGACGGTGCGCCCGGTGGAGGAGGTGGCCCGGTACCTGTCGCCGCGCGGCCGGGTGGAGATCGTGCAGCCGCCGTCGGAGAAGGAGTTCGACCTGTCGGTGGTCGTCCCGGTCGAGGACCTGGGCGAGTTGGGCGGCTCCCCCGCCGCGGAGGGCCGGGAGGGCGGGGACCGGCCCTCGATCTGGCCGCATGTGGAGGAGCGGATCGCGGACCTGGTGCAGGCGCACCGCTCCACCATCGTGTTCGCCAACTCGCGCCGGCTCGCGGAGCGGCTGTGCAACCGGCTGAACGAGATCGCGTACGAGCGCGCGGTGGGCGAGCGGCTGCCGGAGGGCGCGCCTCCGGCCGAGGTGATGGCGCAGTCGGGGGCGGCGCTGGGCGCGCCGCCGCTGCTGGCGCGGGCGCACCACGGCTCGGTGTCCAAGGAGCAGCGGGCGCTGGTGGAGGAGGACCTGAAGGCGGGCCGGCTGCCCGCGGTGGTCGCCACCTCCAGCCTGGAGCTCGGCATCGACATGGGCGCGGTCGACCTGGTGGTGCAGGTGGAGTCGCCGCCGTCGGTGGCGTCGGGGCTCCAGCGGGTGGGCCGCGCCGGGCACCAGGTGGGCGCGGTCTCGACGGGAGTGGTGTTCCCCAAGTACCGGGGCGACCTGGTGCAGGCGGCGGTCGTGACGGAGCGGATGCGGTCGGGGGCCATCGAGTCGCTGCGCATCCCGTCGAACCCGCTGGACGTCCTGGCGCAGCAGGTGGTCGCGATGACCGCGATGGACACCTGGCAGCTGGACGAGCTGCTGGCTCTGGTGCGGCGGGCCGCGCCGTTCGCCGGGCTGCCGGAGTCGGCGTTCACCGGCGTGCTGGACATGCTGGCGGGGCGCTACCCGTCGGACGCGTTCGCGGAGCTGCGGCCGCGGGTGGTGTGGGACCGGGTCGCGGGGACGGTGACGGGCCGGCCGGGGGCGCAGCGCCTGGCGGTCACCTCGGGCGGCACCATCCCCGACCGGGGGCTGTTCGGCGTCTTCCTGGCCGGTGCGGACCCGAAGAAGGGCGGCGGGCGGGTCGGCGAGCTCGACGAGGAGATGGTGTACGAGTCCCGCGTGGGGGACGTGTTCACCCTCGGCACCACGTCGTGGCGGATCGAGGACATCACCAGGGACCGGGTGCTGGTCACCCCGGCCCCCGGGGTGCCGGGGCGGCTGCCGTTCTGGAAGGGCGACCAGCTGGGCCGCCCGCTGGAACTGGGCCGGGCGGTCGGCGCGTTCCTGCGCGAGGTCGGTGCGATGACCGCCGAGGACGCGCGGCTGCGGCTGCTGGCGGCGGGGCTCGACGGCTGGGCCGCGGAGAACGTGCTGGCGTACCTGGCGGAGCAGCGGGAGGCCTGCGGGCACGTACCGGACGACCGGACGATCGTGGTCGAGCGGTTCCGGGACGAGCTCGGGGACTGGCGGGTCGTGGTGCACTCCCCGTTCGGTGCGCAGGTGCACGCCCCGTGGGCGCTGGCGCTGAGCGCCCGGCTCGCGGAGAAGTACGGGATGGACGCGCAGGTGATGCACGGGGACGACGGCATCGTGCTGCGCCTGCCGGACGCCGACCTGCTGTCGGCGGACCTGCTGGACCACGATCCCGCGTCCGTGCACTCGTTCGCGTTCGACGACGAGCAGGCACCGCTGGGCGCGGCGGACGTGGCCTTCGACCACGGCGAGGTCGCGGGGATCGTCACCGACCAGGTGGGCGGCTCGGCGCTGTTCGCCTCGCGGTTCCGGGAGTGCGCGGCGCGGGCGCTGCTGCTGCCGCGGCGCAACCCGGGCCGGCGCACGCCGCTGTGGCAGCAGCGGCAGCGGGCGTCCCAGCTGCTCCAGGTGGCTTCGGAGTTCGGGTCGTTCCCGATCGTGCTGGAAGCCGTGCGGGAGTGCCTGCAGGACGTCTTCGACGTGCCGGGGCTGGCCGAGCTGATGGGGGACATCGAGGCGCGGCGGGTGCGGCTGGTGGAGGTGACGACGGCGGAGCCGTCGCCGTTCGCGCGCTCGCTGCTGTTCGGGTACGTCGCCCAGTTCCTGTACGAGGGGGACTCGCCGCTGGCGGAGCGGCGGGCGGCCGCGCTGTCGCTGGACTCGCGGCTGCTGGCGGAGCTGCTCGGCCAGGCGGAGCTGCGGGAGCTGCTGGACGCCGGGGTGCTGGCGGAGCTGGAGCAGGAGCTGCAGTGGCTCTCGCCGGACCGGCGGGCCAAGGACGAGGAGTCCGTGGCCGACCTGCTGCGGCTGCTGGGGCCGCTCACGGACGGGGAGTTGGTGCAGCGGGGTGCGGAGGAGGCGTGGCCTCGGGCGCTGGAGCGCGCCCGGCGGGTGATCCGGGTGCGCATCGCGGGCGAGGAGCACTGGGCGGCCGTCGAGGACGCGGGGCGGCTGCGCGACGCCCTGGGCACGGCGCTGCCGGTGGGTGTGCCGGAGGCGTTCACGGAGCCGGTGAAGGATCCGCTGGGCGACCTGCTGGCGCGGTACGCGCGGACGCACGGCCCGTTCACCACGGTCGCCGCGGCGGCCCGGTTCGGGCTGGGGGCTGCGGTCACCGAGGGGGCCCTGCACCGGCTGGCGGCGGCGGGCCGCGTCGTGCAGGGGGAGTTCCATCCGGCGGGCATCGGCCGGGAGTGGTGCGACGCGGCCGTGCTGCGCAGGCTGCGGCGGCGCTCGCTGGCGGCGCTGCGCGAGGAGCTGGAGCCGGTGCCGCCGGCCTCGCTGGCCACCTTCCTGCCGCAGTGGCAGCACTTGGGCGGCGGGCTGCGCGGCATCGACGGCCTGGCCAGGGCGATCGAGCAGCTGCAGGGCGCCCCGGTGCCCGCGTCGGCGCTGGAGCGGCTGGTCCTGCCCTCGCGGGTGGCAGGCTACTCGCCGGCCATGCTGGACGAGCTGACGACCACCGGGGAGGTGGTGTGGGCGGGCGCCGGGGCCCTGCCCGGCAAGGACGGGTGGGTGTCGCTGTACCTGGCGGACGCGGCCCCGCTGCTGCTGCCGCCCGCGCACCCCCTGGAGCTGACGCCTCTTCACGAGGCTTTGCTGGAGGCCCTGTCGGGTGGGTACGGGCTGTTCTTCCGCCAGGTCGCGCAGGCGGTGCGGGCCCGCCATCCGGAGGTCTCCGAGCCGGAGATGGCGGACGCGCTGTGGGACCTGGCCTGGTCGGGCCGGCTGACGAACGACACGCTGGCGCCGCTGCGGGCGGTGCTGGGCTCGGGCCGCACGGCCGGCGCCACGGCCCACCGGGCGCGCCGTACGGTGCCCCGCGGGCGGTACGGCGCGGTGGGGGCGGCCCAGGCAGTTCGGCAGGGGCCGCCCACCGCCTCGGGCCGCTGGTCCCTGCTGCCGGAGCAGGCGCCGGATCCGACCCACCGGGCGCACGCGCTGGCCCGTACGCTCCTGGACCGGCACGGGGTGGTGACGCGGGGGGCGGTGGCCGCGGAGGGCGTCGAGGGCGGCTTCAGCGCGGTGTACCGGGTGCTGTCGGCGTTCGAGGACAGCGGGCAGGCCCGCCGCGGGTACGTGGTGGAGGGGCTGGGCGCGGCGCAGTTCGCGATGGACGGCGCGGTGGACCGGCTGCGGTCGGCGGAGCGCAATCCGCCGCCGCTGGCGGCGGTGGTGCTGGCCGCGGCGGACCCGGCGAACGCGTACGGGGCGGCCCTGCCGTGGCCGGAGCCCCCCGCGGGGGCGTCGCACAAGCCGGGCCGCAAGGCGGGCTCGCTGGTGGTGCTGGTGGACGGGGAGCTGGTGCTGTACCTGGAGCGCGGCGGGAAGACGCTGCTGGCGTGGCCGGAGGCGGAGGATCCGAGGCTGGCGGCGGCCGCCGCCGCGCTGGCCGAGGCGTCGCGGGCGGGGACGCTCCCGGCGCTGACGGTGGAGCGGGTCAACACGGCGCCGGCGCTGACGTCGCCGCTGGGTGCGGTGCTGGAGGCGGCCGGCTTCCACGCGAGTCCGCGGGGGCTGCGGCTGCGGTCCTGAGGCTTCGGCGAGGTCTCGGCCGTTGCGCTTACGTCGCGCTTATGTACGGAGCATGTCACAGACCCCGCCGTGGCTGGAATGTGGCCCCGCCCCTCGGCTATCAAGATTCCCGCAGGCATCGCTCGTGACGATGCCACATCAAAGTGCACCTACATGGGGGACGAAGACCTGTGAGCAACACGCGACGAGCCACCACCGCCGTCATCGGCCTGGCGGTCGCCGGCACCCTGACGCTGACCGGCTGCAAGAACGGCAACGAGGAGCTCGCCCCGGCGCCGTCGGCCCCGGCCTCCTCCGCCCCCGCGGGCGGCGACCAGAGCGCCGTCCCCGCCACCCCGGACGCCGGCCAGAGCAGCGGGGCGCCCGCCGGCGGCACGCCCGCCGGCATGGCCAAGCCCGGCCAGACCTTCAAGATCGGCGAGACGGCCACCGTGCCGTTCGACTACGGCAAGACCAAGGGCGGCACGATCGCCCTCACCGTCACCGCGATCGAGCAGGGCAACCCCTCCGACCTCGACGTCTTCAAGCTCGGCGACCAGGTCAAGGGCAAGGTCCCCTACTACATCCGCTACTCGATCAAGAACGTCGGCACCGTCGACCTGTCGTACACCAGCGTCGGCCACATGAAGGGCCTGCTCGGCGACGGCAGCGAGGCCGGCAAGCTCTCCGTCATCGGCAAGTTCGAGAAGTGCCCGAACGACTCCCTGCCGAAGGGCTTCACCAACGGCCAGACCGCCACGGGCTGCGCCGTCGCCCTGGCCCCGTCCGCCGAGACCAAGGTCTCCGGCGCCGAGTACTGGGGCAACCCGTACAACTCCCTCAGCGACGGCAAGGGCCTCGTCTGGAAGTAGCCGCAGGCCGCGTCCGCGGCCCGGCGACCCCTCCCGGTCCCCTTGCGAGCCCCTGCGGCGCCACCCGGCCGCAGGGGCTCGGCCCGTCTCCGGCGCCCGCGGGCCCACAATGGGCCCATGCCCGAAGGAGACAGCGTCTGGCGTGCGGCGGCCCGGCTGCACGCCGCCCTCGCCGGCCGCGAGCTGACCGTCTGGGACATGCGCGTCCCGCGCCTGGCCACCACCGACCTGACCGGACGCACCACCCTGGAGGTCGTCCCCCGCGGCAAACACCTCCTCGCCCGCTTCGAGGGCGGCCTGACCCTCCACACCCACCTGCGCATGGACGGCGCCTGGCACGTCTTCGCCGCCGGCCGCCCATGGCGCGGCGGCCCCCTGTACGAGGTCCGCGCCGTCCTCGGCACCGCCGACCGCACGGCCGTCGGCTACCGCCTGCCCGTCGTGGAGCTGCTGCGCACCGCCGACGAGGACCGCGCCGTCGGCCACCTCGGCCCCGACCTCCTCGGCCCGGACTGGGACGCGGAGCGGGCCGCCGCCAACCTGCTCGCCGCCCCGGAGCGGCCGCTCGGCGAGGCCCTGCTCGACCAGCGGAACCTGGCCGGCATCGGCAACGTGTACAAGTGCGAGCTCTGCTTCATGGCCGGGGCGACCCCCTGGACGCCGGTCGGCGCCCTGCCCGACGCGCCGAGGACCGCCGTCCGCCTGGCCGCGGCGGCGCAGCGGCTGCTCGCCGCCAACATCGGCCCGGGCGAGGGCCGCAACACCACGGGCAGCCGCCGCCCGGGCCGTGCCCTGTTCGTCTACGGGCGTCCGGGCCTGCCCTGCTTTCGCTGCGGCGCCCCTGTGCGCAAGGCCGACCAGGACGACCGCCCGACGTACTGGTGCCCGCGCTGCCAGGCCGGCCCGCACCCCGACTGACGTCCCGTCAGTCACGCCCGTACGGCCCCGGCACGCCCTCCGCCGCATCCGGCCGCCCGCCCGCCTCGGCCGCGCCTGCGCCGGCCCGGCCCTTGCGCCGGCCGCGGTGCGGCGCGCAGTGGACCGGCAACACGCCCAGCCCCCAGCCGCCCACGGCCACCGCGCCCTCCAGCGGCCCGGAGGCGTCCGGCTCCAGCAGCAGCCGCAGCACCGCCCAGCACCAGAGCACGCCCGCCGCCAGCGCGAGGGGCACGGCCAACCGCCGCACGGCTGCCTCCCGGGTTCAGGGCCGCGACCGGACGCGGTCCATCCTCCCGTACACCCCGCGCACCCGCACCCGAAACGGCGAGGAGCCCCGGCCGGTGCTTTTGCACCGGCCGGGGCTCCGGCCACGCTCTTGCCTTCACGGCGCGCGCACTCGCGCTCAAGCGGCTACGACGTTCACCGCTTCCGCAGGTGCCTTGATCGTCACCCGCTCCGGCCCGCCCGCGACGGACGTCACGGAGACCGAGTTGAGCATCGGGCGTACCGGCACCGGTACGGGTTCGCTTGCCGCGGCCGACTGTGCCAGCTCGGCCAGCGACAGCTCGTCACTGACCTCGCGCATCAGCTCGGACATCCGTACGTCCAACGCGTCGCAGATCGCGGAGAGCAGTTCGGAGGACGCCTCCTTCTGCCCCCGCTCCACCTCGGAAAGATAGCCGAGAGAAACTCGGGCGGACGAGGAGACTTCGCGCAGAGTACGGCCCTGGCGCTGGCGCTGCCGACGCAGCACGTCACCCAGCAGGCGACGGAGCAGAATCATCGGTGGCTCCCTCCTCTGACCGTGTAGCCGCATCCTTCACGCCCCACCGTACCGCCTCGCGCCGCGGCCGTGCGGGGAGCGATGTCGTGTTCACTCAGGGCTGCAAACATCAAATCCCCCCGTTCTGTTCCGTATCCTGCCCCCGCACATTCTCGCGGAGTTCGCTCAAGAGGAGTTCGAGCACTGTGCGTGCACTCTCCCTACGGATTTCCTCCCGGGAGCCGTTCAACCTCAATGCGGCGCTTTTGTCGAACAGCGGTCCGGAAACCGCGACGAAAACCGTCCCCACCGGCTGTCCGTCCTGAGGGTCCGGGCCGGCGACTCCGGTGGTCGCGATCCCCCACGAGGCATCGAGCACGCGCCGGACCCCGGCCGCCATCTCGACCGCCACCTGCGGGTTCACCGCGCCTTCGGCGGCCAGCAGCTCGGCGTCGACGCCGAGCACCCGCGCCTTCACGTCGGTCGCGTAGGCCGTGACCGATCCGCGGAACGACCGGGAGGCACCGGGTACGGACGTCAACGCGGCGGCGACCATGCCCCCCGTCAGCGACTCGGCGACGGCGAGGGTGCGGTCACCGTCCGCAAGCAGCCGGAGCGCTTCCGCCGCGATCTCCGCCGCCGTCCGCGGGGCGTCCGCGGCCCCTGCGGAATCCCCCACCGCGCCTCTCACCTCGCGGACGCCTCCTCGGCGGCGGCCGCCCGCTCGGCCGCGAGGCCCCTGCGCCGGAGCACGACGGCCTGGCGGATGTAATCCAAACCGGTGACCACGGTCAGCACGACGGCCACCGCCATCACCCAGAACCGCATCGTGGCCAGCGCCCCGGTCAGCGCGAGGACGTACATGCCCACCGCGGTGCCCTGCGCCAGCGTCTTGAGCTTCCCGCCGCGGCTGGCCGGGATCACCCCGTAGCGGATCACCCAGAAGCGCATGAGGGTGATGCCGAGCTCCCGCCCGAGGATCACCCCGGTGACCCACCAGGGCAGCTCTCCCAGCCAGGAGAGGCAGACCAGCGCCGACCCCATGATCGCCTTGTCGGCGATGGGGTCGGCGATCTTCCCGAAGTCCGTGACCAGGTTGTACGTCCGGGCAAGGTGCCCGTCGAAGATGTCCGTGATCATGGCGATGGCGAACGCGGCCCAGGCCAGCGCGCGCCACACCGGGTCGTACCCGCCGTCGGCGAGGAGCAGCAGCACGAACCCCGGCACCAGGACGAGCCGGACCATCGTCAGGATGTTGGCGATGTTCCACAGGCTGGCCTGGTTCACCGCCGCGGCGCCCAGCTTCGCGCCGGGAACGGGCCGGCGGCCGGTCCCGCCCGCCGCAGATGCCGGGACTCCGCTCATCCGGCCGCCTCCTCCAGCTCCAGGGGCTCGGCCACCAGGTCCACGCCCAGCGTGCCGACGACCTTGGCGGTCACCATGCGGCCGGGCACCAGGCCGGTGCTGTCGGTGAAGAGGACCTGGCCGTCGGTCTCGGGGGCCTGGTGCGCCGCGCGCCCGTAGGCGCCGTCGCCGTCCTCGTCGACCGCCTCGACGGATTCGACGAGTACCTCCAGGGTCTCTCCGATCCGCTCCTCCGCGCGCTGGGACGTGAGCTCCTCGGCGAGGCGCTGCATGTGGGCGAGCCGCTCGGCGATGGTGTCCGCGTCGAGCTTGTTCTCGTAGCCGACGGCCTCGGTGCCCTCCTCGTCGGAGTAGCCGAAGACGCCGATGGCGTCGAGCCGGGCGTGGGTGAGGAAGCGCTCCAGCTCGGCGAAGTCGGCCTCGGTCTCGCCGGGGAAGCCGACGATGAAGTTGGAGCGGACGCCGGCCTGGGGCGCCTTGCCCCGGATGGTGTCCAGCAGCTCCAGGAAGCGGTCGGTGTCGCCGAAGCGGCGCATGGCGCGCAGCACGTCGGGCGCGGAGTGCTGGAAGGACAGGTCGAAGTAGGGGGCGACCTTGGGGGTGGAGGTCAACACGTCGATCAGGCCGGGCCGCATCTCGGCGGGCTGCAGGTAGCTGACGCGGATGCGCTCGATGCCGTCGACGGCGGCCAGCTCGGGCAGCAGCGTCTCCAGCAGGCGGATGTCGCCGAGGTCCTTGCCGTACGAGGTGTTGTTCTCGGAGACCAGCATGACCTCCTTGACGCCCTGCTCCGCGAGCCAGCGCGTCTCGCCGAGCACGTCGGAGGGGCGGCGGGAGATGAAGGACCCGCGGAAGGACGGGATGGCGCAGAAGGAGCAGCGGCGGTCGCAGCCGGAGGCGAGCTTGACCGAGGCCACCGGGCTGGTGGCCAGGCGGCGGCGCAGCGGGGCGCGCGGGCCGGAGGCGGGCGCGACGCCCTCGGGGAGGTCGGCGGGGGCCTGGGC
>NZ_RPSE01000529.1:0-3406 GCF_003949955.1 Streptomyces sp. WAC05292 | reverse complement strand
GCTACCGGAGCAGCCCCGCAGGTCTTTTTCAAAGGAACCTCATCCACCGAAGTGGACGGGGTATCAACTTCTGGCGTTGATTTTTGGCACGCTGTTGAGTTCTCAAGGAACGGACGCTTCCTTCGTACTCACCGCAGTAATTGCTTACTGGGGCTTTCCTCCGGGCTTTCGTTCTTCGTTTCCGACTCTATCAGATCCTTTCGGGCCTGACCCCCAGTCAGCGGGGCTTGTCTTCCGGGCTGTTGGGCCCTTCCGACTCCCAGAACTCTAGTGGATTTCCCGGTCGATTCCTAATCGGCCTTCGGGTGGGAATTCGGGCACGCCGAATTCACTCCCGGTGGGAGATCGTGCTGAGTTGGGTGCCGCGACGAGGCGGCGGATAGTTGCGCCCAAAACCTTCCGGCTCTGGGACAACCCGCAGAACTTTACGGATCCAGGAGGGTCGTGTCAACCCCCCTGGTGCGGGCCTGTCAGTTGCGCGACTGGAGGTCTTCCACCCGGTCCAGCAGGCGCGTGAGCATGTCGCCCAGGACACCCCGCTCCTTCGTGGAGAGGTCCTGGAGGAGGTCCTCCTCGAAGATCGTCGCCGCGCGCATCGCGTCGAGCCACTTGCTGCGGCCCTCGGCGGTGAGCTCCACGATCACGCGCACCCTGTTCGACTCGTCCCGCTCGCGGGTGACGAGCCCCTCCGCCGTCATGCGGTCGATGCGGTGGGTCATCGCGGCCGGAGTCAGGCCCAGCTGCTTCGCGAGTTCGCTCGGGCCCATGCGGTACGGGGCTCCGGAGATGACGAGGGCCTTGAGGACCTCCCACTCGGCGTTGCTGATGCCGAGGGCGGCGGTCTGGCGCCCGTACGCCACGTTCATGCGGCGGTTCAGCCGGCTCAGCGCCGAGACGACCTTCTCCACCTGGGGATCGAGGTCCTGGAACTCGCGCTGGTAGACGGCGATCTGCTCGTCGAGGCTCGGCTCGGGGACGGGCTGGAGGCCGTCGGCGGTGTCACCCATGGTCCGAAGTATCGCACGGGCGCGTTGGCGTCTAACTCCTTCGATGTGTACTCTTAAGCGTTGAATTTTAGCTGTGAAGTCTTCAGGCTTCAGTGATCTCGGGCAGGTGAGAAGTGACCAAGGTGATGGGCGCCGCGATGCGGCGGATCCAGGCCGGCAACGCGCTGACGGCGTTCGGCATCGGCTTCACGGTTCCGTTCCTCTACATCTACGTGGCGCAGGTGCGGGGCCTCGGCTCCATGGCGGCGACCAGCGCGTTCGTCGCCTTCGCCGTCAGCGCCCTGGTCGCCCTGCCCTTCACGGGTCGCGTCATCGACCGCCGCGGTCCCGTTCCCGTCGTCATCGGAGCGGCCCTCGCCGCCTCCGTCGGAGCGCTGGCCCTCGGCCTCTCCGACGGGCTCGTGCCGATCCTGCTCTCCGCGCTCGCGCTGGGCGCCGGGCAGGCCGTCATGCAGCCGGCGCTCGCCACGATGATCGTGTGGTGCTCCACCCCGGGGACGCGGACCAGGGCCTTCGCCCTCCAGTTCTTCATGCAGAACCTCGGCCTCGGCATAGGCGGCCTCATCGGCGGCCAGATCGTCGACGAGAGCCGGCCGGGCAGCTTCACCCTGCTCTTCGGCATCGAGGCCGTGATGTTCCTGGTCCTCGCCGGCGTCATCCTCACCGTGCGGATGCCGCACGCGCCGAGCATCAAGGACGCCGTGCCGCGGGACCCGGCGCAGGCCGGCGGCGGCTGGAAGCGGATGGTCCGGCACCGGGCCATGGCCAAGCTGCTCGTCATCGGTTTCGTGATCTTCTTCGCCTGCTACGGGCAGTTCGAGTCGGGGCTCGCCGCATTCGGCACCGAGGCGGCGCGGATCTCGCCGTCCACGCTGGGCTTCGCGCTGGCGGCCAACACCGGGGCGATCGTCGTCGCGCAGTTCGCCGTCCTGAGGCTCGTGGAGCGGCGCCGCCGTTCCCGGGTGATCGCGCTGGTCGGGCTGATCTGGACCGTGGCGTGGCTGATCGCCGGGTTCTCCGGGCTGGGCCACGGGGGTGCCTTCGCGGCGGCCGCCGCGTTCGTCACTACGTACGCGCTCTTCGGGATCGGCGAGGCGATGCTGTCCCCGACCCTCGCGCCGCTGGTCGCCGATCTGGCGCCGGAGGGTTCGGTCGGCCAGTACAACTCGGCTTTCGCCCTGGTCAAGCAGCTGGCGCTGGCGCTCGGGCCGCTCGGTGTGCCGCTGGGTGCGGGCGCCCCAATGCTGTACGTCGCCGTGTTCGTCGCGGTCTCGCTGGGCATCGCGGTGCTGGCGCTGCGGCTCGGCCGCGAGCTGGCGCCGGCGCAGGACCAGCCGTCGCTGCTCAAGGGCGCTCCGCAGGCCGTGGCCGTGAAGGCCGCCCCTGCCGCGCCGGTCGCTGCGTAGGCAGCCGTCAGGCGCGCGTCACCGGGGCCCGGTCCGTTCGGACCGGGCCCTCAGCCGTTCCTCCCGTCAGCCGGCGGGCGGCTTGTCCGGGAGGGCGAACTCGCACCAGACGGCCTTCCCGCCGCCCGGGGTGCGGCGGGAGCCCCAGGACGAGGCGATCGTCGCGACGATGGCGATGCCGCGGCCGGTCTCGTCGCCCGGCTCGGCGCGGCGGCGGCGCGGCAGGTGGTCGTCGCCGTCGGTGACCTCCACGATCAGGCGGCGGTCGGTGCGGCGCAGGCGCAGGCTCATCGGCGGCGTGCCGTGCTGGAGGGAGTTCGCCACGAGCTCGCTCGCCGCGAGGACGCCCAGGTCGCACAGTTCCACGGGGAAGCGCCAGGAGCTGAGGACGCCCTGCGCGAAGGCGCGGGCGCGCGGGGCCGCCTCGATGCCGCCGAGGAGGTCGAGGGCGGCGTTGTGGAAGAGCTCGGCCTCCGGACCGGTCCGGTCCGGCTGCTGGAGGACCATCACGGCGACGTCGTCGTCGTGGTCGGCGTCCACGCCGAGGGCGCGCATCAGGCGGTCGCAGATGACGGACGGGCTGCCCTGCGCGCCGGCGAGGGCGCGCTCCAGGGAGGCGACGCCCTCGTCGATGTCCTCGCCGCGGCGCTCGACGAGGCCGTCGGTGTAGAGGACGGCGGTCGATCCGGGGCCCAGGGCGATGGTGCCGGAGGCGTGGAGCCAGCCGCCGGTGCCGAGCGGCGGGCCGGTGGGCTCCGCGGCGCGGCGTACGACGCCGTCGGAGTCGCGGACGAGGATCGGCAGGTGGCCCGCGGAGGCGTACGCGAGGAGGCCCTCGTTGGGGTCGTGGACGGCGTACACGCAGGTGGCGATCTGGCTGGCGTCGATCTCGGCGGCCAGGCCGTCGAGGAGCTGGAGCACCTCGTGCGGCGGGAGGTCGAGGCGGGCGTAGGCGCGGACGGCGGTGCGGAGCTGGCCCATGACGGCGGCGGC
>NZ_RPSE01000528.1:0-3415 GCF_003949955.1 Streptomyces sp. WAC05292 | reverse complement strand
CCGCAGTAACACTTACTGGGGCTTTCCTCCGGGCTTTCGTTCTTGCGTTTCCGACTCTATCAGAGTCTTTCGCGCTCCGCTTTCCGGGGTTTTCGCTTTCGCGCTTTCCCTTTCCGGCGGTTCCGACTCTATCAGACCCTCTCGGGGCTGACTCCCAGTCAGCGGGATTCGCCTTGGGGGCCGTTGACCCTTGCAGCGGTGTGAGACATTAGCGGATTCCTCGCCCCCGATGCCAATCGGCGGCTGCGTCCTGGAACGCGGATTCCCCATTCGCAAATACGCATGAAAACGAGACGGCACAGTGCGCCGTTCGCTCGTGTGTGTAGTGCGGGATGGCTGTCCGGGGACCGACCGGAGTCGGCGCTCACGTCGGACAACTCGAAGAACCCTACGGATGGGGCACGGGTGTGTCAACTTCCGCGACGCACGGCCTGCCGGCCGCTACTGTGGCCGCCATGACCACGCGCGCACTCGTACCGAACCTCTGCTGGTGGCCCGCCTGACGGCGGCCGATCCACCACGCGAGCACGCACGCGCTCACGGCCGCCGCCTCGGCGGCCTTTTTCGTTCCTCCCCGCATCCGCGGAGTGGCCCGGCCGCACCTGCAGGCGGCGGCCCCCACACCGACACGGACAGGGAGAGACACCGACATGACGCGGATCTTCAGCGGGATCAAGCCGACCGGCCACCTGACGCTGGGCAACTACCTGGGTGCCGTACGGCAGTGGGTCGAGGCCGAGCAGAAGCCCGACGACGCCCTGTTCTGCGTCGTCGACCTGCACGCGCTGACCGTCGACCACGATCCGGCGCGGGTGCGCCGGCTCAGCCGGCAGGCGGCGACGCTGCTGCTGGCGGCCGGGCTGTCGCCCGATCGGTGCACCCTCTTCGTCCAGAGCCACGTCGACGAGCACACGCGGCTCGCGTACCTGCTGGAGTGCACCGCCACCGACGGCGAGCTGCGGCGGATGGTCCAGTACAAGGAGAAGGCGGGGCAGGCCCGGGGCGCGGGGGCCGGTGTGCGGCTGTCGCTGCTGACGTACCCGGTGCTGATGGCGGCCGACATCCTCGCGTACGGGGCCGAGGAGGTTCCGGTCGGGGAGGATCAGCGTCAGCACGTCGAGCTGACCCGGGACCTGGCCGTCCGCTTCAACCAGCGGTACGGGCACACGTTCGCGGTGCCGCGGGCGGTGCACCCGGCGGTGGCGGCGCGTGTGATGGACCTCCAGGACCCGGCTTCGAAGATGGGCAAGTCGTTCGGGGAGGGGCCCGGCGTGGTGTTCCTGCTGGACGAGCCCGAGACGGTGCGGCGGAAGGTGATGCGGGCCGTCACCGACAGCGGGGACGGAGGCGTCGTCTACGACCGGGCCGGGCGGCCCGGGGTCGCGAACCTGCTGGACATCCTCGCCGCCTGCACGGGCGGGGACCCGGCGGCCCTCGCCGACGGGTACGTCGGGTACGGGGCGCTGAAGCGCGACGTGGCCGAGGCGGTGGTGGAGGTGCTGCGGCCGCTGCGGGAGCGGCACGCCGAGCTGGCGGCGGATCCCGCGGCGGTGGACCGCGTGCTGCGCGAGGGTGCTGCGCGGGCGAGGGCGCTGGCGCGGCCGGTGGTGGACCGGGCGTACGAGGCGATCGGGCTCCTGGCGCCCTGAAAGGGAGGACCGCGGGGGCGGGGGCTCTGCCCGCCCCCGCCCCCGCCCGCCGTCAGTTGCTGCCGGTGGCGAGTTCCCGGCTGCGGTCGCGGGCCGCTTCCAGGGCGGCGATGAGGGCCGCGCGGACGCCGTGCCGTTCGAGTTCGACGATCGCGTTGATGGTGGTGCCGGCCGGGGAGGTGACGGCCTCGCGGAGCTTGACCGGGTGCTCGCCGCTGTCGCGGAGCATGACGGCCGCGCCGATGGCGGCCTGGACGATGAGGTCGTGGGCCTGGGCGCGGGGCAGGCCGAGGAGGATGCCGGCGTCGGTCATGGCCTCGACGAGGTAGTAGAAGTAGGCGGGCCCGGAGCCGGAGAGGGCGGTCGCGGCGTCCTGCTGGGATTCGGGGACGCGGAGGGTCTTGCCGACACCGCCGAAGATCTCCTCGGTGTGGGCGAGGTGCTCGGCGGTGGCGTGGCTGCCGGCCGAGATGACGGACATGGCCTCGTCGACGAGGGCCGGGGTGTTGGTCATGACGCGGACGACGGGCGTGCCGGCGGCGAGCCGCTCCTCGAAGAAGGAGGTGGGGATGCCGGCGGCGCCGCTGATGACGAGGCGGTCGGCGGGTACGTGCGGGGCGAGCTCGTCGAGGAGGCGGCCCATGTCCTGCGGCTTGACGGTGAGGATGAGGGTGTCGGCCCGCTCGGCGGCCTCGGCGTTGCCGACGGCTTCGACGCCGTAGCGGGCGCGCAGTTCCTCGGCCCGTTCGGTGCGGCGGGCGGTGACGAGGAGCTTCCCGGCGGGCCAACCGCCGCGGATCATGCCGCTGAGCAGGGCCTCGCCGATCTTTCCGGTACCGAGGACTGCGACTGTCTGGGTCATGCGGTGTCACCTCGTCGAGCTGGCTGCTGCTGTTGCTGCGGGCGCGCGGGCGGGCGTGCCCTCCTCGCCTGCTCATCCTTTCACCCGCGGGCGCGGCGGCGAGGGGGTGTCCGCAGTGCGGTCAGGGGGTGCGGCGGCGGAGGGTGGCGGCGCCGAGGGTGAGGACGAGCAGGGCGCAGGCGGCGACGACGGCGGTGTCGCGGACGAAGTCGGCGGTCATGTCGGTGTGGGTGAGGACCTGGGTCATGCCGTCGACGGCGTACGACATGGGCAGGACGTCGGAGAGGCGTTCCAGGACGGGCTGCATCGTGTCGCGGGGTGCGAACAGGCCGCACAGCAGGAGCTGCGGGAAGATCACGGCCGGCATGAACTGGACGGCCTGGAACTCGGAGGCGGCGAACGCGGACACGAACAGTCCGAGTGCGGTGCCGAGGAGGGCGTCGAGGAGCGCGACGAGGAGCAGCAGCCACGGCGAGCCGACGACGTCGAGTCCGAGGACGGACAGGGCGAGGCCGGTGGCGAGGACGGACTGCAGGACGGCGACGGCGCCGAAGGCGAGGGCGTAGCCGGCGACGAGGTCGCCCTTGGCCAGCGGCATGGCGAGGAGGCGTTCGAGGGTGCCGGAGGTGCGTTCGCGGAGGGTGGCGATGGAGGTCACCAGGAACATCGTGATCAGCGGGAAGATCCCGAGGAGGGATGCGCCGATGCCGTCGAAGGTGCGGGGGCTGCCGTCGAAGACGTAGCGGAGCAGGGTCAGCATCAGGACGGGGACCAGCAGCATCAGGGCGATGGAGCGCGGGTCGTGGCGGAGCTGGCGCAGGACGCGGGCGGGCGTGCCCTCCTCGCCTGCTCATCCTTTCACCCGCGGGCGCGGCGGCGAGGGGGTGTCCGCAGTGCGGTCAGG
>NZ_RPSE01000527.1:0-3420 GCF_003949955.1 Streptomyces sp. WAC05292 | reverse complement strand
GAACGGGGTGCCAGACCTGCGCAGCCCAGCAGACCAGCACGCGCCACCGCACTTCGGGGTGCCGCCGCGGTCGGCGCTGCGGAACGGCGCGGTCCGCTTCTGCGCGGCGCTCGCCGCGGGGGCGAGCCCGGCCGGGTCCGCGGGACAGCCCTAGCCGTGCTCGACGACGGTGTCCGCGAGGACGGGGGCGTCGTCGCGCTCGGCGGCGCCCACCTCGACGCGCACCCGGCCGGGCTCCTCCCACATCCGGATCCGCAGCGTCTCGCCCGGGTAGGCGACGCCCGCGAACCGGGTGCGGTAGGCACGGACGCGGGTGACGTCCCCGCCGAGCGCGGTGTCGACGACGGCCTTGAGGGCCATCCCGTACGAGCAGAGGCCGTGCAGGATCGGCCTGTCGAAGCCGGCCGTCTTGGCGAACTCGGGGTCGGCGTGGAGCGGGTTCCAGTCCCCGGACAGCCGGTAGAGCAGCGCCTGCTCCTCGCGGACGGCGCGCTCCGCGATCCGGTCGGGGGCGCGGTCGGGCTCCTCGGAGCGGGCGGAGGGGCCGCGGTCGCCGCCGAAGCCGCCCTCTCCGCGGACGAAGATCTGCGCGTCGCTGGTCCACAGGGGGCCGTCGGCGTCGGCGACCTCGGAGCGGAGCACGATGACCGCCGCCTTGCCCTTGTCCCAGACGGCCGCGACCTTGGACGTGGCCGTGGCCCTGCCCGTGACGGGGATCGGGCGGTGCAGCTCGATGGAGTGGCCGCCGTGCAGGACGGCGGCGAGGTCGACCTCGATCCCCGGTGCGGAGAGCCCGCCGAGCATGGCCATGCCGGCGCCGGCGACGGTGGCGAAGCTGGGCAGGACGTGGAGCCGGGACTCCAGGGTGTAGCGGAGTTCGTCGGGGTCGGTGGCGGGGATGCCGGCGCCGAGGCCCAGGTGGTAGAGCTGGATGTCCTTGTGGTCCCAGGCGATGTCCCCGCGGCGGGGGTCGGCGGCGAGGGCCCTGGCGGCGTCGATCGGCATGGGGATGGTGCTCCTTGTCCGTGGAAGACCTCGGCGCGGTCGTCCGCACCGTCGGCCGCACCGAGGTCGCATGCGGGACCGGTTCTAGAACGCGTTCCAGTGTCCACCGGTGAGGCATGTATAACGCACGCCCCACCACATGGGAAGGCCGCTGACTGCGTGTCAGACGGACGTGTCCGGGCGCGTGTTGCGGCCGTCCGGCCCGGGGCCGCGCCCTACGCTGGCGGCGTGGACGACATGCCGGTGGACCGACGCCCCGCCAGGTCCCTGCGGGTGCTCCTCTTCCCGCCGGACCCGGCGCCGGGGACCTGCCGGGGCCCGGCCTGCCCGCGCAGCTGCCACACCAGTTCGGCGGTCTGCGCGAGCCCGGTGGCGCCCAGCGGGTGGCCCTTGGAGATCAGCCCGCCGGAGGGGTTGACCACCCAGCGCCCGCCGTACGTCGTCGCACCGCTCTCCACGAGGGCGCCCGAGTCCCCGTCGGCGCACATGCCGAGGGCCTCGTAGGTGAGGAGTTCGTTGACGGAGAAGCAGTCGTGGAGCTCGATGACGTCGACGTCGCCGATGCCGAGGCCGGCGGCCGCGAAGGCCTGCCGGGCCGCGGCCGCCGTCACCGGCTTGCCGACGACGTCGATGCACGACCCGGAGGCGAAGGTGGCGGGGGTGTCGGTGGCCATCGCCTGCCCGGCGATCTCGACGGCCTCGGCGTGCAGCCCGTGCCGTACGAGGAACCGCTCGGAGACGACGACGGCCGCGGCGGCGCCGTCCGAGGTGGGCGAGCACTGGAGCCGGGTCAGCGGCTCGTGGACGGGCTTCGCGGCGAGGACCTCCGCCACCGTGTACACGTCCCGGAACTGGGCGTACGGGTTGTCCGCGGAGTGCCGGTGGTTCTTCGCGGCGACCGCCGCGAGCTGCTCCGCGGTGGTCCCGTACCGCTCCATGTGCTCGCGGGCCGCGTTCCCGAAGAGCTGCGCGGTCGGCGGCGACTGCCCGAAGCCGTGCCGGGCGGCCATGATCCCGTAGTGCCGGGCGACCGGGGAGGCCCCGAAGTCGCCCGCGCCGGCGCCGGAGCCGAGGGATCCCTTCTTCATCTTCTCGAAGCCGAGGGCCAGTACGCAGTCGGCGAGGCCGCCGGCGACGAGCTGCCGGGCCATCACCAGTGCGGTGGCGCCGGTCGCGCAGTTGTTGTTGACGTTGTAGACGGGGACGCCGGTCAGCCCCAGCGCGTACGCGGCGCGCTGGCCGGCGGTGGAGGGCTGGAAGCAGTAGCCGACGGGAACGTGCTCGACCTGCTCGTAGCCGATGCCGGCGTCCGCGAGGGCGGCCCGCCCGGCCTCCTCGGCGAGCTCCCAGTACGGCCGGTCGGCCGTTTCGGGCTTCTCGAAGCGGGTCATCCCGACTCCGGCGACGTACGACTTCATGCCCGTCCCTTCCTTCAGTCCCTGGGGAGGCCGAGGATCCGCTCGGCGACGACGTTCAACTGGACCTGCGTGGTGCCCCCGGCGATGGTCAGGCAGCGGGACAGCAGCATCCCGTGGACGGCCCGCTCCCCCGGCCCCTCCAGGACGGCGCCCTCGGGGCCGAGGAGTTCGAGGGCCAACTCGGCGACCCGCTGCTGGTGCGCGGTCTGGACGAGTTTGCGGATCGAGGCGCCGGCGCCCGGCTCCAGCCCGGACACCTGCCGGAGCGTGGTGCGCAGCCCGATGCAGGCGAGTGCCTGGGCTTCGGCGGCCAGCGCCCCGATGCGGGCGCGGCGGGCGCCGTCGAGGCCGGGGGCGCGGGCGAGGAGGGCCTCCAGGCCGGTGTCGAAGGCGACCTGGTCGGCCATGTGGACGCGCTCGTTGCCGAGGGTGGTGCGGGCGACCGCCCAGCCGTCGCCGGGCTTGCCGAGGAGGGCGTCGGCGGGCAGCGGCGCACCGTCGAACCAGACCTCGTTGAAGAGGGTGTCTCCGGTGATCTCGCGCAGCGGCCGGATGTCGATGCCGGGGGTGGTGCGCATGTCGACGAGGAAGCAGCCGAGGCCGCGGTGGCGGGGGGCGTCCGGGTCGGTGCGGGCGAGGAGGATCCCGTAATCGGCGGTGCGGGCGGCGCTCGTCCACACCTTCTGGCCGGTGATCCGCCAGGTGCCGTCCGGGCCGGTCCGCTCGGCCCGGGTGCGCAGGGAGGCGAGGTCGGAGCCGGCGCCGGGCTCGGAGAAGAGCTGGCACCAGGCGAGGTCGCCGCGGAGCGTGCCGGGGAGGTGGGCGGCCTGCTGCCGGGGCGTGCCGTGGGCGATCAGGGAGGGCACGACCCAGGTGGCGATCCCGAGGTCGGAGATCCGTACGCCGGCCCGGGCCAGCTCCTGCCGGACGACGAGCTGCTCCAGGGGCCCGGCGCCGAGCCCCCAGGGCGGCGGCAGGTGGGGGGCGGCGTACCCGG
>NZ_RPSE01000526.1:0-3421 GCF_003949955.1 Streptomyces sp. WAC05292 | reverse complement strand
AGGGGATGTCGCCGGGGCGGCCCACCTTGATGCCGTCCGCCATCGTGGCCGGGCTGTCGATCGCGACGGGGTGGCCCGCGCGCAGCGAGGGCGGGTACGCGGCCGCGCCCGCCGCCTGCACCCCGACGTGCGGGTGGTCGGGGTGCAGCGCCTTGACCGCGATCGCGATGCCCGCGGCGACCCGCCGTTCGCCTCGTACCCGGCGACCGCCAGTGCGCGGTAGACCGCGTACTGCGCTGCCGGGTCCTGGGAGGCCGACCACGGCAGGGCGCCGACGTAGCCGTCGATGTGCCGCACCTGCTCCATGGCCTCCGCCCACCGCTCCATCGGAACGAGGAAGGACAGCAGCATGTGCCGGACCAGCGGGAGCACCGGGTCGTCCGGGCGGGCGTGGTGCACGGCGTACAGGGCACCCTCCACCGCGCGCGTCACGACGGCGCTCTCCCAGTAGTTGGTCAGCACCACCTCAGGGGTGTGCTCGTACACCGCGAACAGCGGCAGCGCCGTGAGCAGGGAGCCCTTCGGTGCGCGGGCGGCGGCCGCGTGCGCGAACGCGTCGGCCTTCTCGCGCGAGCCGTGCCACTTCTCGCACCAGTACTGCAGGGCCGCGAGGTGCGCGCCCATGTGCTGCGGGGCGCGGTCGATGACGTGGGCCCACAGCCGGTCGAACTCGCTCTCCGGGTAGCCCAGCCCCCGCGCGACGGCCAGCTCCGTCAGGTAGGGGACGGGGTCTCCGGGGGAGAGCAGCGCCGCCTTGCGGCAGGCCTCGCGGGCCTCCTCCAGGATGATCCGGTGGTCCTCCGAGCCGACGCCGCCGGAGTGCCGCCAGGCCTGCTGCACCAGCAGTTCGGCGTGGACCTGGGCACCGCCCGCGTCCTTCTCGGCCTGCAGCCGCCACGACTTGAGCCACTGGGCGCCCGTACCGGGCTGCGCGGCGAGTTCCAGGGCGGCGGCCCCGCCGAAGGCCTGGACGCGCTGCCAGCGCAGCTCGCCCTCCTTCGGGGTGCCGGCCAGCAGCTGCGACGCGGCCTGCCACTGCCCGGTGCCCTGCACCACGGTGAGGGCGTCCATCAGGTCCTCGTCGGGCCCGGGGACGCGCACGTCGAGGTCTTCCTGCCGGGCGAAGCCGTAGTTCGCGGGGTCCGCCGCGTCGGGGCTGCCGGGCTCGACGAGGCGCAGCCCGGCCCTCCTGCGCCGTATGTACGGGCCGAGGACGGCCACGAGCAGGCCCATCGCGATCAGGAACCACAGAATCTCCATGCCCTCAAGCGAACCAGACCGACCCGTGCCGAGGCCAATGCCCGACCGGTGCCGAGGCCGACGAGCGCCCGGGCCGAGGCCGACGAGTGCCCGGGCCGAGGCCGACGAGTGCCCGGGCCGAGGCCGACGAGTGCCCGGGCCGAGGGGAAGGCGAGGCGTGTGCGAACGGCGCGTTACGGATTCGGCGGCCGGCACCGCACACGAAGTGGCGTACGGCCCCGGGGGCCTTAGGCTCTGCCCATGAGCCACGACAGCCACGAGCACCAGAGCTTCGAGACCCGCGCGATCCACGCGGGGAACACCGCCGACCCGCTGACCGGCGCGGTCGTGCCCCCGATCTACCAGGTCTCCACGTACAAGCAGGACGGCGTGGGCGGCCTGCGCGGCGGCTACGAGTACAGCCGCAGCGCCAACCCGACCCGCACTGCGCTGGAGGAGAACCTCGCGGCGCTGGAGGGCGGTGTGCGCGGCCTGGCCTTCGCGTCCGGGCTCGCGGCCGAGGACTGCCTGCTGCGCACGCTGCTCGCGCCCGGCGACCACGTGGTCATCCCGAACGACGCCTACGGCGGCACGTTCCGCCTGTTCGCGAAGGTCGTCTCCCGCTGGGGCGTCGAGTGGTCGGTGGCCGACACCTCGGACCCTGACTCGGTGCGTGCCGCGATCACCCCGAAGACGAAGGCGATCTGGGTGGAGACGCCCTCCAACCCGCTGCTCGGCATCACGGACATCGCGGTGGTCGCGGACATCGCGCGCTCGGCCGGCGCGAAGCTCGTCGTCGACAACACCTTCGCCTCGCCCTACCTCCAGCAGCCCCTGGCGCTCGGCGCGGACGTCGTCGTGCATTCGCTGACGAAGTACATGGGCGGCCACTCGGACGTGGTCGGCGGCGCCCTCGTGACGGCCGACGCGGCCCTCGGCGAGGAACTGGCGTACCACCAGAACGCGATGGGCGCGGTGGCCGGCCCGTTCGACTCCTGGATCGTGCTGCGCGGCATCAAGACGCTCGCCGTGCGCATGGACCGGCACGCCGAGAACGCGGCGAAGGTCGCCGAGCTGCTCACCCGCCACCCGAAGGTGCACCGGGTGCTCTACCCGGGCCTGGCCGACCACCCGGGCCACGAGGTCGCGGCCAAGCAGATGCGCAACTTCGGCGGCATGATCTCCTTCCGGGTGACCGGCGGCGAGGAGGCGGCGGTCGAGGTCTGCAACCGGGCGAAGCTGTTCACGCTCGGCGAGTCCCTCGGCGGTGTCGAGTCCCTGATCGAGCACCCGGGCCGCATGACGCACGCCTCGGTGGCCGGCTCGCTGCTGGAGGTGCCGGGCGACCTGGTCCGCCTGTCCGTCGGCATCGAGAACGTCGACGACCTCCTCGCGGACCTGACGCAGGCCCTGGGCTGACATCAGGCGTACCGGCGCGGCCTGCGGAGGCCCCGCTCCCGGGCCCCGTACGGCGGCCTCCGCAGCCCGGCCCGGCGATCAGCTCGAGCCGGGCGCGGGGGCGCGCCCGCCGGAGCGGCGCCTACCACCCCTGAAGCGGCGGGGAGATCTCGCTCGGCGGCAGCTCCCAGGGCCGGGCCAGGGACGCCCACACGGCGAACGCGGCCGCGGCGGCGAACAGCAGTGCCCAGCCGATCCGGCGCAGTGCCCGGCGGCGCCGGACCAGCCGGTCCCCGCGGGCCGCGGCGGCGGCCGCGAGGCCGGTCGGGACCGGTGGGTGCGGGCCGGCCAGCAGCTGCCTGACCTGCTCCTCCTTGCGGTCCGGGACGTTCACGCGGCCTCCCGTCCGGGGCGCATCGCGGCGACGGCGCGGGCGGTGAGCGCCCGTACACGGTCGGCCGGCAGCCCCAGCTGCGCGGCGGCGACCTCCTCGGGCACGCCTTCGTGGACGCACAGCACCAGTGCGAGCCGCTCCTGCGGTGCGAGCCGGGCGAGGACGCCGGGGCCGTCGCGGTAGCGGCGGGCGGTGCGGGCGTAGGCGGTGCACAGCTCGCGGCGGGTGTGGTCGTACGGGTCGTCGCCGCGGACCCGGTGCCAGTCGGCGTACGTACGGGCCAGCGCGCCCGCGAGGAGCCGCCGGGCGCCGGGACAGCCGGAGCCTGCACCGGCACCGTCTCCTACGCCGTCCCCTGCGCCGGACCCGACCCCGGACCCGATTCCGGAG
>NZ_RPSE01000525.1:0-3436 GCF_003949955.1 Streptomyces sp. WAC05292 | reverse complement strand
ATTGTCCTTCCGGTGCGGGCCGTCCTGTAAAGGGCGCTCCCTGCGGTCGCGTCGCTGCGCGATGGCCCTTGCGGGCCACCCTTGACAGGACGTCCCGCCCCGGAATGCCAACAAGCTGCCGGGAAGCCCCCAGGGGAATGGCCTGGAGGGAACGAGGGGCATGAGGGGGCATCAGGGAGCTTTCTCTCCCGTCCCGGCGGCCGTATCCAGCCCCACCGGCATCAGCAGACCCCTCGGCGGGGCCCTGTCGGCTCTGGTGTCGCCAAACGACGTCCAGAGCGTCATCCGGTGACAGGAGCGCCCCAGATCGCTACGCGGCCCGGCTCTGTTCGGCGGCCGTCGGCCGTCAGGGGCAGGGGCGGCGCGGCAGATCGCCACACACCCCTGCCTGCTCGGCGTCCGGCCGCCGCCTGTGGCCGCGAAGCGCCACACCTCGCTGCCCTCTCCTTCCATACCGGCGCCCGGCCGCCGTCCCGGGGCAGCGAAGCGCACCAACTCGCTGCCTGGCACTTATCTCTCGGCGGCCGGAGGCCGGCGGGGCGGCGAAGCGCCACCCACGTGCTCCACGCTCCTCATATACCGGCGTCTGGCGACAGCAAGCCCGTACCCGGGACCCGGCGGTCAGCCGCCGAGCCGACGGCACCTCCATGGCGATCTGTCGCGCTGCCCGGCCATGACGGCCGCCAGCCGCCAAACGAGGGCGCTCCTGTAGCGATCCACCGCGTCGCCCGGCCTCTGACGGCGGCTGGCCGCTCGGCCGAGGGCGCGCCTGTAGCGATCTGCCGCGCCTCCCAGCCGCTGACGGCGGTCAGTCGCCGAGCCGAGGATGCCCCTGTAGCGATCTGCCGCGTCGCCCGGCCCGTGACGGCGGCCAGTCGCCAAGCCGAGGGCGCGCCTGTAGCGATCTGGGGCGGGGTGTCTGCGGATGATGCTCTGGGCTGGGTGTGGCGTTGTCATCGCGGCTGGGGCAGGGATGACAGCTCGCCGTGGCTTGGGGGAAGGGCAGGCGGGATGGCCCGGCGCGGCTCTGACGGGGGCCTGGGCATCGAGGTCCCCCCTGCCATTCCCCCTGGGGCTTCCCGGCAGTCTTTCGGCATTCCGGGGTGGGTCGTTCTGTCAAGGGTGGCCGCAAGGCCATCGCGCAGCGACGCGACGACGAAGGAGGAGCGCCCTTGACAGGGCGGCGCGCCCCGGAAGGACGATGGGACTGACGGGCAGCCCCAGGGTCACGTCACGCTCCCGGCTCCGGGCATCCTGCCCGCCACGTCGCCCCGACGCTTCGGTCGTCCCGATCCCGATCCCGATCCCGATCCCGATCCCGGTCCCGGTCCCGGGCCCCGGCCCGGTCTCCGCCCCGCCGCCCTACCCCGCTCCCGCCCCGTCCGTCGCGTACCGGTGTGGGTCCACCAGGCGTGCCACCGCGTCCACCACCGCCGCGCGGTGGGCCGGTGTGGGGGGTTCGGTCGCCGTCGTGAACCAGGCTTGGGCCAGGGCGATGACCAGGGTGAGGACGTCCGGTGCGTCGTGCGTGGCGTCCACGCGGCCCGACTGCTGGGCTTCCTTCAGGGCGGTGTTCTTGCGTGCGTACGCCTCGGCTTCCGTGGCCGTCGCCGTGGGGCGCTCCAGGCGCTTCCACATCACGAGGCGCATCAGGCGGGGGTCCGCCGTCAGGTGGTCGAAGACCGCCCCGGCGTAGGCGGGCAGGTTGTCGGCGTCGAAGGGGACGGATTCCGCGCCCTGCTCCATGGCCTCTTGGAGGACCTGGTCGAAGAGCTGTTCCTTGTTGCCGTAGTAGACGTAGATCATCCGCTTGTTGGCCCCGGCCGTGTCGGCGATGCGGTCGACCCGGGCGCCGGCGATACCGTACTCGGCGAACTCGTCGAAGGCGGCCGCGAGGATGCGGGCCTTCGTCGCGCTGGAATCACGTGCCATGGCGTCCAGGCTAGCAAGTAACTATCCAGTTATTGACAACCGTGAGGACGGTCGTGCATGGTGAGTATGTAACTGGTTAGTTAATCCGGTGCCTCATCCCCACCCCCCACTTCAGGAGCACCCCCATGGCGCGCACTCGGTACCCAGGGCCTTCACGTCGGAGCCGAAGGGCTCGGCTGCATGGGCATGAGCGCCTACTACGGCGCCACGGACGAGGCCGAGTCCCTCGCCACCATCCACCGGGCACTCGAACTCGGCGTCACCCTGCTCGACACCGCCGAGACGTACGGCCCCTTCATCAACGAGCAGCTCCTCGCCAAGGCCGTCGCAGGCCGCCGCGAGCAGGTCGTCATCGCGACCAAGACCGGCATCGAGCTCGACGACGACGGCACCTACCGCGGCCCCAACGGCGGCCGCGACTACATCCACCGCGCCGCGGAGCGGTCCCTGCGCCACCTCGGCACCGACTACATCGACCTGTACTACCTGCACCGCGTCGACCCCGCCGTGCCGATCGAGGAGAGCATCGGCGCCATGGCGGAGCTGGTCGCCGCCGGCAAGGTCCGCTACCTCGGCATCAGCGAGGCCGCGGCGGCCACCATCCGCCGCGCCCACGCCGTCCACCCGCTGACGGCCGTGCAGACCGAGTACTCGCTCTTCGAGCGCGGACTGGAGGAGAACGGCGTACGGGACGCCCTCGACGAGCTCGGCATCGGCCTCGTCGCCTACTCCCCGCTCGGCCGCGGCTTCCTCTCCGGCGCGATCACCAGCCCCGACGACTTCGCGGAGGACGACTTCCGCCGTACCGACCCCCGCTTCCAGGGCGACAACTTCCGACGCAACCTCGCCGTCGTCGACGAGGTGAAGCGCCTCGCCGACGCCAAGTCCGTCACCCCCTCCCAGCTGGCCCTGGCGTGGGTCCTCAGGCAGGGCGCCGTGCCGATCCCCGGCACGAAGCGTCGCCGCTACCTGGAGGAGAACATCGCCGCGACCGGCGTGACCATCACCGACGAGGACATCGCGGCCATCGAGGCCGTCGCGCCCCGGGGCGTCGCCTCCGGCGACCGCTACGCGCCGGAGCTGATGTCCCACCTGGACGGCTGACCCGCCCGGACCATCCGCGGCCCACGGCGGGACATAAATCGCGTGCCCCCGCGCCCCGCACCTCCCTAGACTCGCACCGCGCGCCGCGATCGAACAACGCGGCGCGGCCACCGCCGTGTCGGCGGTTCCGCACGTCGCCGAGCAGAGAAGGGAAACAGACCATGTGCCGTCAGCGCACCGTCGTTTTCGTTCTCCCGTCCCGGTACGACGTGATCCCGGTGTCCCGGGCCGCGCGGTGTCCGCTGCGCGGCCGACACCGCACGTCCTGACGCACTTCCGGTCCGGCGGGGCCGCCAGGCCCGCCGGACCGGGGCCCGGCCCCGGTTCATCCCGCTCCGGCCCGGCCCCTGCCGTCTCCGGCCGGACCGGGCCCCGGCCCGGTCCGCCCTCCCGTCCACCC
>NZ_RPSE01000524.1:0-3438 GCF_003949955.1 Streptomyces sp. WAC05292 | reverse complement strand
CCCCACTCGCATCCCGCCCTCCCCGGTAGCACCCTGGAGTGACAAGGGTGAGCACCTGGAGGTGATGCACCATGTCCACACTGGTCGGGTGGCACGTGGAGCTCGAATTCACCGAGGACGGACACCGCACCACTGCGGCGGCCATGGTCAGACTCGGTGACGGCTCCGAGATGCGGGCGCGCGGTTACGCCATGCGTCACCCCTCCGACCCGGCGCAGCTGAGGGTCGGGGAAGAGATCGCGGGCGCGCGGGCGCTGATGGATCTCGCTTCCCAGATGTTGCAGAAGGCGCACGGAGAGATCGACGAGGCGACGGGCCGGCACTCCTACCCGCTGTCGTAGCGAAGTGATCCGCGAACGAGCGGGTGCCGGCCGAGCCCCGGCCGACACCCGCTGCCTCGGGCGCGGCTACCGGCCGGCGACCCACCCGGCGAGCGCCGTCCAGGCGCCGGGAGCAAGGCTCAGCACCGGCCCGTCGGTGACCTTGGAGTCCCGGACGTGAACGGTGCCGGGGCAGGCGGCGACCTCGACGCAGGCGCCGCCTTGCTCGGTGCTGTGGCTGGACTTTCGCCAATCGATGGCGACCTCCAGGCAGTTGCCGCCGTCGCTGCCGCTGTAGCTGGACTTGAACCACGTCAGTGCGGTGCTCATCACTCTCCTAGCAGGCGGTCCAACTCAGCCCTCGTCTCCTCCGGGTTGAGGGCCTGAGTCCGCAGCATCGCATACCTGCGCTCCAAGATGCTCACCTCGTTCATGTCGGAGATGAGCTGACTCCCTCGCTGTGTTTCTGCATAGGCCAGGCGCTGGTAGTCAGGGGTTTCAAGGAGCACGAAAGGGCCGTCGAGCGCCGGATGGCTGGTACGGTCCAGCGGGTATACCTGGATCGACACACCCGGCAGTTTCGAGCAGCTGAGCAGATGCGCGAGCTGCTTCCGGTGGACTTCCGGGCCACCGATCTTGAGGCGCAAGGTCGGCTCCCAAATGACGAAGCTGAGGGTGACCGGGGTCTCGCGATGCAGGATCTCCCGTCGTGCAATGCGGATCGCCGTCTGTGCAGAGACGACGTCGTTCGCCAGGAAGGGAATGCGGTTGCGGAACACGGCTTCCGCGTAGGCGTCGGTCTGGAGGAGGCCTGGCAGCACCTGGTTTTCGTACGAGGAGATCGCAAGGGCGTCACGCTCGCGATCCAGGTATTCCTCAGCCCACAGGGGCACCTGATCCACCGCCGGCAGCTTCTCCACCCCCGCCGCCAGCACCCCGCCCGACTCCAGGACCCGGTCCATCGTCTCGGCGACGTCCGGCATCAGGGCGCGTCTGCCCTGCTCGATCGAGGCGATCGTCTCCTCTTCCATCCGCACCAACTTGGCCAGTTGGCGCTGTGTCAGGCCCTTCCTGACCCGCAGCACGGCCACCTGCGCCCCCACCATCTTCAGGGCGGTGCCGTTCTTCGGTACGCGTTTCCTCGGCGGCATGTTTCCGGACTCCCCACCTGCGCCCGCGATGTACCCGTACCTGCCCGTACCAATGGATCGGTACGGGCGGTCGCTCTGCACACGGTAGTCACAGACGGCGACGATCGCCCCGTGATCCAGGAGATTGAACCCGCCCGGATGAGGGACCGCTACTTCGCTCGCTCACGCCAAACAGTGTCCGCTGCCAGGCAGTTCACGGCGGAAACACTTGACGTGTGGGGTGTCGCCCACCACCGCGACGACCTGTTGCTCTGCGTGAGCGAACTCGCCGGCAACGCCCTCCGCCACGGTGTCCCGCCCGGCCGGTACTACCGCGTCCGGCTCCGGCGGTACGAGGGCGGCGTGCGGCTGGAAGTGCACGACAGCGGCCCCGGCCTGTCCCGCACCCGCATCGGCGACGGGTACGGCCTGCGCATCGTCGAGGCCCTCTCCGACCGGTGGGGAGCGGTGCCGAGGCAGCCGGGGAAGTCGGTGTGGTGCGAGTTCGGCGCGCCCTCGAAGGTGTCACCGCCGCCCGCCTGGCAGTTCCTGATGGAACCGATCGCAGACCCGGCGGCGGGGCGGGGCCATGCCCGTGAGCGGCTCGAATGAGCCCAGGCCGTGAGCCGACCGGCTGCCGACGGGACGGGCCGAACCATCCCGTCCCGTCGGCAGCGGCCCGGCCCCCTCTGTCACATCGGGTCCGGCTGCTCCGGAGCCTCGGTCGGCGTGATCACGGCGAAGACGGCGCCCTGCGGGTCGGCGACGACGGCCATCCGGCCGGCCGGCATGTCGAAGGCGGGGGCCATGACGCTGCCGCCGGCGCGTTCCGCGGCGGCTTGGGCCGCGTCGGCGTCGGCCACGCGGAAGTACGGCAGCCAGTGCGGCGGGGTGCCCTTCGGGTGCCGGTCGAGGGACATCATGCCGCCGACGACCCGGTCGTTGACCTTGAGCTCGGTGTAGCCCTCGGCGCCCGGCATCTCGGACGGCGCCGGCGTGATCGGCAGGATCTCCGCGTAGTACGCGGCGGCCTTGCCGGGGTCGCTGGTCGCCAGTTCGTTCCAGGTGAGGGTGTTGTCCTCGTTGACGATCCCGGCGCCGTGGAAGGTGCCGGCCTGCCAGATGCCGTAGACGGCGCCGGTGGGGTCGGAGAGGACGGCCATCCGGCCGAGGTCCATGACTTCCGTCGGGTCGACCAGGGTGCCGCCGCCGGCCGCCGCGCCCGCTCTGACCACCTCGTGTACGTCGTGCACGGCCAGGTACGTGGTCCAGGCGGCCGGGGGCATCGGGTCGGGGACGGAGCCGTCCGGGTTCATCGCCTTCATGATCCCGGCGACCGGTTGCCCCTTGTACTCGCAGACGGAGTAGCCGCCGGTCTCGGGCGGGCCGATCTCGCCGGTCCAGCCGAAGAGGCCGGCGTAGAAGTCGAGGGCGGCTTGCTGGTCGGGCACCATCAGGTCGATCCAGCACGGGGTGCCGGGCCGGTACGGGCCGGTCATGAGGGGCACGGGGCCTCCGGGGCGGGTGGGGACGGACGGACGGCACGTCCCTACCCCCGCCCCGACCGCCCGGAATCGGGCCGAACGGGTGGTCGGTCCCCGCTAGAACGCCCGGCCCGTGACGGCGTCGGCGAGGAGCAGGGCCAGCACCGCCAGGTTCAGCAGCAGCCCCGCCGCCGGCAGCGGACGGAACGGGCGGCGGACGGCCGAGCGCGCGCAGACCATCCCGGCGACGGCCAGCAGCAGCAACAGCGGCCACAGGAAGCCGGGAACCCGGCCGCCGGTCGCGGCGATCGCCGTGGTGGCGGCCGCCCCGGCGAGGAACGCCCCCCGCACGGCCCGCCCGGCCGACCGTGCGGCGGGAGCGGGCCGCCCCGCGCCGCCGGGCATGGCGCGCGATCCGGCGGCGCCCGGCCCGGCCCGCTCCGGCCCGGCCCGCTCCGGGCCGTCCCCGCCCGAGCCCGGAGGCCGCGGGGCCGGGGCCTGGGC
>NZ_RPSE01000523.1:0-3461 GCF_003949955.1 Streptomyces sp. WAC05292 | reverse complement strand
GGCCGAGGACGGCGAAGCGGGAGCCGGCGCCGGCGCCGGCTCCCGCTTCGCCGTCCTCGGCCCGATCCGCGCCTGGCGCGGCGGCGAGCCCCTCCCCTCCGGCACCCCGCAGCAGCGCGCCCTCCTCGCGGTCCTCCTGCTCCGCGACGGCCGCACCGCCACCGCCCGCGAGCTGATCGACGCCATCTGGGGCGACGACCCGCCCCAGCAGGCCCTCGCCACCATCCGCACGTACGCCTCCCGCCTGCGCAAGATCCTCGAACCGGGCACCCTCGTCACCGAGTCCGGCGGCTACGCCGTCCACACCCCGCCCGGCACCCTCGACCTCGCCGTCGCCCGCGGCCTCGCCGCCGACGCCGAGCGGGCCCGCGCCGCCGGCGAACGCGACCGCGCCCGCACCCTGCTCTCCCGCGCCCTCGACCTGTGGGACGGCGAGCCCCTCGCCGGCGTCCCCGGCCCGCACGCCGAGACCGAGCGCACCCGCATCGCGGAATGGCAGCTCCAACTGCTGGAGGCCCGCCTCGACCTCGACCTGGAGGTCGGCCACCACGCCGAGGCCGTCTCCGAGCTGACCGCCCTCACCGCCGCCCACCCCCTGCGCGAGCGCCTGCGCGAGCTGCTGATGCTCGCCCTCTACCGCAGCGGCCGCCAGGCCGAGGCCCTCGCCGTCTACGCCGACACCCGCCGGCTCCTCGCCGACGAACTCGGCGTCGACCCCCGCCCCGAACTGTCCGCCCTCCAGCAGCGCATCCTGCGCGCCGACGCCGAACTCGCCCGCGCCGAGGCCCCGCCGGCCGCCGCGGCCCCCGTCCACGTACGGCCGGCTCAGCTGCCCGCCACCGTCCCCGACTTCACCGGGCGCACCACCTTCGTCTCCGAACTCCGCGAGATCCTCTCCGCCGCCGACGGGCAGGTCATGGCCGTCTCCGCGCTCGCCGGGATCGGCGGCGTCGGCAAGACCACCCTCGCCGTGCACGTCGCGCACGCCGCCCGCCCGAACTTCCCCGACGGGCAGCTGTACGTCGACCTCCAGGGCACCGAGCCCCGCCCGGCCGAGCCCGTCGCCGTCCTCGGCTCCTTCCTGCGGGCGCTGGGCACCCCCGACACCGCGATCCCGGACACCGCGGACGAGCGGGCCGCGCTCTACCGCTCCGCCCTCGACGGCCGCCGCGTCCTCGTCCTCCTCGACAACGCCCGCGACGCCGCGCAGGTCCGGCCGCTGCTGCCGGGCACCGCCGGCTGCGCCGCCCTCGTCACCAGCCGGGTCCGCATGGCGGGCCTCGCCGGGGCCCATCTCGTCGACCTGGACGTGATGAGCCCCGAGGAGGCCCTCCAGCTCTTCACCCGGATCGTCGGCGCGGAGCGGGTCGGCGCCGAACGGCAGGCCGCTCTCGACGTCGTCGGCGCCTGCGGCTTCCTGCCGCTCGCGATCCGGATCGCCGCCTCCCGCCTCGCCGCGCGCCGCACCTGGACGGTGTCCGTGCTCGCCGCGAAGCTCGCCGACGAGCGCCGCCGCCTCGACGAACTCCAGGCCGGCGACCTCGCCGTCAAGGCCACGTTCGAGCTCGGCTACGGCCAGCTGGAGCCCGCCCAGCAGCGCGCCTTCCGCCTCCTCGGCCTCGCCGACGGCCCCGACATCTCCCTCGCCGCGGCCGCCGCCGCCCTCGACCTGCCCGAGCACGACACCGAGGACCTGCTGGAGGCTTTAGTCGACTGCTCCCTTCTGGAGTCGGCGGCGCCCGGCCGCTACCGCTTCCACGACCTCGTACGCCTCTACGCGCGCGCCTGCGCCGAGCGCGACGAGCAGGACGCCGCCGAGCGGGACGCCGCCCTGGACCGGCTGCTGGACTTCTACCTGGCGACCGCCTCCGCCGTGTACGCCGTCGAACGGCCGGGCGACCGGCTGCCCGCCCACCTCGCCGCCACCACCCACCCCGGCCTCGCCTTCACCGAGGCGCGCGCCGCCCTGGACTGGCTGTACGCCGAAGCCGACCCGCTGCTGGCCTGCGTACGCCAGTCCTCCCTGCGGACCACCGGGCGCGCCGACGTCCTGCGCCGGGCCGTCGACCTGCTGTGGGCGGCCAAGGACCTCACCGAGTCCGGCGCCAACTCCAAGCAGTACGAGTCCGCGGCCGTCGCCCTGCGCGACGCGGCGCACGCCGCGAAGGACCCGCACGCCGAGGGCCGGGCCCGCACCGCGCTGACCAACGTCCACCTGGTCGCCGGCCGGTTCGCGGAGGCCGACGGCGAGGCCCGGCAGGCGATGGTCCTGGCCCGCGAGGCCGGCGACCCGCTGCCCAGCTGCTGGGCCCCCAACGACCGCGGCATCATCGCCCTCTACCAGGGCCGCCACGCCGACGGCGAGCGGTACCTGCTGGAGGCCATCGACAACTTCCGGGCCGACGCCAACCACATCGGCGAGGCCAGCGCCCTGTGCAACCTCTCCCGCATCCACGTCGAGCTGGGCCGCCTCGCCAGCGCCATCGACCTCGCCGAGCAGGGCATCGCCATATACGACCGGATGGGCCTGACCCTGCGCCTGGCCAACGGCCGGTACGCCCTCGGCATCGCCCTCACCCAGGCCGGCCGGCTCTCGGAGGCGCTGACGCAGCTCACCGAGGCGCTCGCCCTCTTCCACGACAACCGGCAGCCGCTGTGGGAGGGCGTGACGCACTTCCGTCTCGCGGAGGCGCACCTGGCGGCGCGCCGGCCGACGCTGGCCGCCGCCCACGCCGAGCAGGCCATCGCGCTGCGCGGGATCGGCGGCGAGTGGCGGCGGGCGACGGTCCTGACGGTGCTGGGCAAGGCCCTGCACGGGCTCGGCCAGCGGGACCGGGCCCGGGCCTGCTGGCGGGACGCCGAGGCCGTGTTCGCGGGGCTCGGGTCGCCGGAACTGGCCGAGGTGCGGGCCCTGCTGGCGTCGGAGATCGCTGCCTGACCCCACGGCCGGGGCCGGGGCCCGGGGCGCCGTCCGGAAGGCATTCATCGTTCGTTTATCGCCGTCCGACACGATGGATGCATCGACTCACCGCGTCGGGGGGCGCGGGAGTCCTGCTGGACCGCCCGTTCGGCGGTCCGCGGGGGAATCGCCGAACGGGCCCAGCAATCCATCAGGAGATCCGATGACGACGAACGAGAACGTCCTGCCGACCCAGAGCGACATCATCCCGCTCGACAACCACGCGTCGGGCATCGGGGTCAAGCCCGTCGAGGGGACGGCCGCGGCGGACACCGACATCACGCCGATGGACAACCACGCTTCCGGCATCGCCATCAAGCCGGTCGACAAGCCGGCTGCGGACGAGGACATCGTGACGCTGGACAACCACGCGTCCGGTCCCCGCCCGTAAGCCGCACGGCGTCCCACGGGGGATACGGGGGGCGCACGGGCCGCGGGAGCCGACGGGGGACGTCGGGCTCCCCGGCCCAGGGGGGGACGGGGGAACACGGGGGAGCAAGGC
>NZ_RPSE01000522.1:0-3508 GCF_003949955.1 Streptomyces sp. WAC05292 | reverse complement strand
GGCGGCGGGGGCGGGGATGGTGGCCTTCAGGTCGGCGTCCGCGTCGGCCGCGACACCGGCGGGCGGCACTGCGACGGCCGCGATGGCGGTGGTGACCACACCGGGCTCCTCGTCGCCGTGGTCGTTGACGTTGGTGTGGTCGACGACCTGGCGGCGGGAGATGAGCCAGATGGCCAGGCAGGAGCCGACGAGGAAGACGGTCACCGCGGCGATGCCGATGTCACCGGTGCGCATGGCGAGCTCGGCGAGCGCCGAGACCAGCGCGGCGGCCGGCAGGGTCAGGCCCCACGCGACGAACATGCGGGTCGCGGTGGACCAGCGGACCACGCCGCCCTTGCGGCCGAGGCCGGCGCCCATGACCGCACCGGAGCACGAGTGGGTCGTCGACAGCGAGAAGCCGAGGTTCGAGGACGAGAGGATCACGGCCGCGGCCGAGGTCTGGGCGGCGAAGCCCTGCTGCGGCTGGAGGTCGGTCAGGCCCTTGCCCATGGTGCGGATGATGCGCCAGCCGCCCAGGTAGGTGCCGAGCGCGATGGCCAGACCGGCGGAGACGATGACCCAGACCGGCGGGTCGGCGTCGGGCGCGAGGGCGCCGCCGGCGATGAGTGCCAGGGTGATGATGCCCATCGTCTTCTGCGCGTCGTTGGTGCCGTGCGCCAGCGAGACCAGGCCGGCGGAGGCGATCTGGCCGGCCCGGTAGCCCTTGGCCGAGGTCTTCTCGCCGACGCCGGCGCCGAGCTTGTACGTGATCTTGGCGGCGAACATCGCGGCGACGCCGGCGACGATCGGCGCGGCGACCGCGGGGAGGAGGACCTTCGTGACGAGCGTGCCGCCGTTGACGGCGCCGATGCCGGCGGAGGCGACCGCGGCACCGATGAGGCCGCCCATCAGCGCGTGCGAAGAGCTGGAGGGGAGTCCGACCAGCCAGGTCAGAAGGTTCCAGAGGATCGCGCCGACGAGCGCGGCGTAGATCACTTCGGGCTGGATGCCCTCTTCGTTGACGAGACCCTTGGAGATCGTCTTCGCGACCTCCACGGACAGGAACGCGCCGACGAGGTTGAGCACGGCGGACATGGCCACCGCCGTCTTGGGCTTGAGGGCGCCGGTCGAGATGGTGGTCGCCATCGCGTTGGCTGTGTCGTGGAAACCGTTCGTGAAGTCGAACACGAGAGCGGTGATGATCACGATCCCGAGGAGAAGCGTTATGTGCTCCATTTACCCAGGCTTCTGTTTGGCGTCAGTGGCTCGGCGACCGTAGGCAACGTGGGTGAACGGAAGATGAACTGCCACGGGCGGCGCGGTGGACGCCCACGTCTCCGGAGCGCTCCATTCCTCCCTCATTAGGGTGATGAATCCCGATTAATGCACGTCAAAGCGGGGTTAACGAGCCCCTCCGGGCGCCTCGCCCACCCTCTCCACGGGTTCCGAAACCCGGCCGGAAGTGATCCACATCACCCGGTGAACCCCCTCGCCGGAAGCGCCCCGAGCGGCCGCCGAACCCTCCTCGATCACGTTCCGCTTCCGCCCCCTCACGGAACCCTCCGGTGGCCCGCCCGCGCACCCGGTCCGACACTGGAGCGGTGCGTACCGCCACGGTGACGGCAGCGGCCGTCGCGACCACCCTCCTCGGTGCCGGCGCGGCCGCTGTAGCGGCGGGCCGGCTCGCCGCGGACGCCGCCCTGCGGCCCGCCCCCGGCCGCCCGCTGCCGGGCGGCCCCCGGCTGATCGTCCACTCCACCGCCCCCGGCTCGGTGGCCCTCACCCGTTCGCTCGCCTCGCTGCGCCCCGGCACCTACGGGCTCGCCGCCCCCGGCGTCCACGCCGTCGTCGGCGAGGTCCTCGACCCGGCCGACCGCGACCCCGACACCGTCGTGCGGCGGCTCCTCGCCGTCACCCACGGCAGCCTCGACCCCGGCACCCGCGTCGCCCTCACCCCCCAGGTCCACCTCGGCGACCCCGGCAGCGCCCTCGGCCTCGAACACGCCGACGTGGACGTCCCCGGCGAGCTCGGCGGCATGCCGGCCTGGTTCGTGCCCGGCCCCCGCGCCACCTGGGTGATCGCCGTCCACGGCCTGGGCGCCGGACGCGAGCACTCCATGGTCGCGATGCCCTGCCTGCACCGGCTGGGCCTGCCCGTCCTCGCCCTCGCCTACCGCGGCGACCTCGGCGCCCCCGCCTCCCCGGACGGCCTCGGCCACCTCGGCGAATCCGAGTGGCGCGACGTGGACGCCGCCATCCGCTACGCCCTGCGCTACGGCGCCCGCCGTGTCATCCTGTACGGCTGGTCGACCGGCGCCGCCATGGCCCTCCACACCGCCGAGCGCTCCGCCCTCGCCGACCGCATCAGCGGACTCGTCCTCGACTCGCCCGTGCTCGACTGGCACGCCACCCTCCGCGCGCTGGCCGCCGCCCGCCACACCCCGGCCGCCCTGCTCCCGCTCGCCGTCCGCGCCGCCGAAGGGCGGGCCGGACTCCGCGCCGGGCGCCGGGCCCCCGGGGAGGACCCCCGCGCCCTGCGGGTCCCCGTCCTCCTCTTCCACGGCCCGGAGGACGCGATCGCCCCCTGGGAGCCCTCGCGCCGGCTCGCCGCGGCCCGCCCCGACCTCGTCACCTTCCAGACCGTTCCCGACGCCCCGCACGGCGCCATGTGGAACGCCGACCCCGAGCGGTACGAGGAGGCCCTGCGGCGCTTCCTCACCCCGCTGATGTGAAGGGCTCACCGCCGTGAGGTGAAAGGCCACCGGATCCGGGCCGTACGGGCACCACAACGGGGCAAATGCCTACTCTGCCCCGGTATGGACCGCCGATAACAACCGGTTCCGTTTGGGCTTTCGGCCGGTGACGGGCGAGACTTCCTCCGTGACGTCCCGAAAGCCTGATGAGCAGTTGGTTCGCGACTCCAGACTCCGACTCGTCTCCCCGCGCTCGGTCGCGACCGCCCGCAAGGCGGTGACCGACCGGCGCACCCGGCCGGCCCCCCGGCCCCCGGCGGGCACCCCCGGCACGGCCGAACTCGCCCACCGGGCACGGGTGTCCCTCGCCGACGCGGTGCGGCTCGCCCGCTGGGCCGAGGGCAACCTCGGCGCGGGCGACGGCAACAGGCCCGCACCGGCCGGCGCGCTGCCCGCCGCGGACGTCGAACGCGCCGCCGCCGAACTGCGGCTGACGCACGGGCAGATCCGGGCCGGCTGGGACCGCGCCCGCCTCGCCGGACTCGTCGAGGTCCACGGAGGCCACGCCCGGCCCGGCTGGCGGCTGCGCGCCTGGGACCGCGACGACACCGCCGTGCTGCGCGGCTGGGTCGCCCTCTTCGACGCCTGGTCGCTCGTGCACCCCGCCCCCGCCGACATCGCGCCCTCGGTCGTCGCGGAAGTGGTCGAGGCGATGCCGCAGCTGCTCTCCCTGCTCCAGCTGTCCGCCGGCCCCGTCACCGTCCCCGACCTGCTCGACCTGCTCGGCCAGCGCGTCACCGAACTCCGGGACGAGCGCTGCGAGGTCCCCTACGGAC
>NZ_RPSE01000521.1:0-3514 GCF_003949955.1 Streptomyces sp. WAC05292 | reverse complement strand
CCCGCATCCCTAGGAGCGATCCGCATGGACGCTGCAACGCCGACCCTGCCAGAGACCACGCCAGAGGACCCCACGATCCACATCCTCTGGATCAACGCCGGACTGAGCTGCGACGGCGACTCGGTGTCCCTGACGGCCGCGATGCAGCCCAGCATCGAGGAGATCGTCACCGGCACCCTCCCCGGCCTGCCCAAGATCGCCGTGCACTGGCCGCTGATCGACTTCGAATGCGGGCCGGTCGACGGCGCCGACACCTTCATCGAGTGGTTCTTCAAGGGCGAGCGCGGCGAGATCGACCCCTTCGTCCTCGTCATCGAGGGCTCGATCCCCAACGAGAAGATCAAGCCCGAGGGCTACTGGTGCGGCTTCGGCGACGACCCGGAGACCGGGCAGCCCATCACGACCAGCGAGTGGATCGACCGGCTGGCGCCCAAGGCCCTCGCCGTCGTCGCCATCGGCACCTGCGCCACGTACGGCGGCATCCACGCCATGGAGGGCAACCCGACCGGCGCGATGGGCCTGCCCGACTACCTCGGCTGGGACTGGAAGTCCAAGGCCGGCATCCCGATCGTGTGCGTGCCCGGCTGCCCCATCCAGCCGGACAACTTCTCGGAGACGCTCACCTACCTGCTCTACCAGGCGGCAGGATCCGCCCCGATGATCCCCCTGGACGACAAGCTCCGGCCCACCTGGCTGTTCGGCCAGACCGTCCACGAGGGCTGCGACCGGGCCGGCTACTACGAGCAGGGCCAGTTCGCGGAGACCTACGACTCCCCGCAGTGCCTGGTCCGCATCGGCTGCTGGGGGCCCGTCGTCAAGTGCAACGTCCCCAAGCGGGGCTGGATGAACGGCATCGGCGGCTGCCCCAACGTCGGCGGCATCTGCATCGCCTGCACGATGCCCGGCTTCCCGGACAAGTTCATGCCGTTCATGGACGAGCCCCCCGGCGCCCACGTCTCCACCCGGGCCAGCGGCATCTACGGGGCGGTCGTCCGCAGGCTCCGCTCGATGACCCTGCACACCGTCGACCAGGAGCCCAAGTGGCGCCACACCGGCCGCGAGCTGACCACCGGCTACCGCAGGCCCTGGTGACCCCCCGCCCCGGCCGGAGGCCCCGTCCGCCGGCCGGGTTCCCGCACGCCCCGACCCCCCGCACCCGGTTCCCAGAAGGGCCACGGCCAAGACAATGACACCGAAGACGAACACCGCCGGCGACGGCAGCGGCCTCGTGGAGATGGCCTGGGATCCGATCACCCGGATCGTCGGCAGCCTCGGCATCCACACCAAGATCGACTTCAAGCAGAAGCGGGTCGCCGAGTGCTACAGCACCTCGTCCGTCTTCCGCGGCTACAGCGTCTTCATGCGCGGCAAGGATCCCCGCGACGCGCACTTCATCACCAGCCGCATCTGCGGGATCTGCGGTGACAACCACGCCACCTGCTCCGTCTACACGCAGAACATGGCCTACGGGGTCAAGCCGCCCCACCTCGCCGAATGGATCATCAACCTCGGCGAGTCCGCGGAGTACATGTTCGACCACAACATCTTCCAGGAGAACCTGGTCGGGGTCGACTACTGCGAGAAGATGGTCCGCGAGACCAACCCCGGCGTCCTCGACCGCGCCGAGCGCACCGAGGCCCCGCACGCCGCCGAGCACGGCTACCGCACCATCGCGGACATCATGCGCTCCCTCAACCCCATCGAGGGCGAGTTCTACCGCGAGGCCCTCCAGGTCAGCCGCTACACCCGCGAGATGTTCTGCCTGATGGAGGGCCGCCACGTGCACCCCTCCACGCTGTACCCGGGCGGCGTCGGCACCATCGCCTCCGTCCAGCTCTTCACGGACTACATGTCGCGCCTCATGCGCTACGTCGAGTTCATGAAGCGCGTCGTCCCCCTCCACGACGACCTCTTCGACTTCTTCTACGAGGCCCTGCCCGGCTACGAGGAGGTCGGCCGGCGCCGCGTCCTGCTCGGCTGCTGGGGCGCCCTCAACGACCCCGAGTACTGCGACTTCACCTACGCCAACATGACCGACTGGGGACGGAGGATGTTCGTCACCCCGGGCGTCGTCGTCGACGGCAAGCTGGTCACCAACGACCTCACGCAGATCAACCTCGGCATCCGCATCCTGCTGGGCAGCTCGTACTACGACGACTGGGAGGGCCAGGAGCCGTTCGTCCGCCAGGACCCCCTCGGCAATCCGGTCGACCCCCGCCACCCCTGGAACCAGCACACCATCCCCGCCCCGCAGAAGCGCGACTTCGGCGACAAGTACAGCTGGGTGATGTCCCCCCGCTGGTTCGACGGCAAGGACCACCTCGCCCTCGACACCGGCGGCGGCCCCATCGCCCGCCTGTGGTCCACCGCCCTGTCCGGCCTGGTCGACATCGGCTACGTCAAGGCCACCGGCCACAGCGTCGTCATCAACCTCCCCCGCACCATGACCAAGCCCGAGACCACCTTCGAGTGGAAGATCCCGCAGTGGAGCAACGCGCTGGAGCGCAACCGCGCCCGCACGTACTTCCAGGCGTACGCGGCCGCCGTCGCCCTGCACTGCGCCGAGAAGGGCCTGGAGGAGGTCCGCGCCGGACGCACCCAGACCTGGGAGAAGTTCGAGGTGCCGGACGAGTCGATCGGCGTCGGCTTCACCGAGGCCGTCCGCGGCGTCCTCTCCCACCACATGGTCATCCGCGACGGGAAGATCGCCAACTACCACCCGTACCCGCCGACCCCCTGGAACGCCAGCGTCCGCGACTCCTACGGCACCCCCGGCCCGTACGAGGACGCCGTCCAGAACACCCCGATCTTCGAGGAGAACCCCCCGGAGAACTTCAAGGGCATCGACATCATGCGCGCCGTGCGCAGCTTCGACCCCTGCCTGCCCTGCGGCGTCCACATGTACGTGGGCGGCGGCCGGACCGTGAAGTCGATGCACGTCCCCACCGGCCTGAGCGGACTGGGCGGATGAGCGCCGCCATGGACGCCCGCGAGGCGGGCCGCCGCGTCGACGCCGTCCTCGACCGCCTCGCCGCCACGGGGGACCGGCAGGCGTGCGAGGCCGCCGAGGAACTCGTCCGCGTCCTCATGGACTTCTACGGCGCGGGCCTCGCCCGGATCGTCGAGCGGCTCGGCGCGGGCCCCGTCTCCCGCATGCTCGGCGACGACCTCGTGGCGAGCCTGCTCGCCCTGCACGACCTGCACCCCGAGGACGTGGACGCCCGCATCGCCCGCGCCCTCGCAACCCTGCGCGAACCGGTCGAGCCCCTCGGCTTCGACACCGCCACCGGTGTCCTCCGGCTCCGCCCGGCCGCCACCGGCGGCTGCGGCTGCGGGGGCGACGACGCCGTACGGCGCGCCGCCGAGGACGCACTCGCGGGCATCGCCCCCGAGGTGACCGCGGTCGAAATGGAGCCGGCGCCCCCGCAGCCCGCCCTCCTCCAGATCGGCCGCCGCCCGCACGCCCCGGCGCGCGTCCCGTGACCGCCGCCCGCACCCACGCCCGGCCGGCCCC
>NZ_RPSE01000520.1:0-3524 GCF_003949955.1 Streptomyces sp. WAC05292 | reverse complement strand
GGGTGGGAGTCCTGCGGGGCCGGTCCGGCCCGTTCGGCGCGGGCCCGCCGGCCCGCTCAGCGGGCGGGGAGGTCCGGAGAGGCCAGGTTCCGGTAGGGGGCGCGCGGGTCGATGCCCGCGCTGCTGAACGCCTCGTGCGCGCTGTCGGAGCCGGTCGTGGCCCGTACGGCCGCCTCGGCCAGCGCTGACGCGCGGTGCTGGCCGAAGCTCAGCCCGCCCGCGCCGGGCCTGGGGTCGTCCGGCTCCCAGGCCACGGCCGTGCCGGGCCCGAGCCGGTGGGCGAAGACCGAGGTGTCCGGGCCGGTGCCGGGCAGGCCGCGCACGGCGTCGGCGATGGTGTGGCAGGCGCCCCGGGACTCGCTGCCCAGGTAGACGACGAGGGCGTCGCGCCGCGGGTAGTCGGCCGGACCCGACAGGACCTTGGCGTGGTAGCCGGCTCCCGCCGCCTCCAGCCGCTCCAGTACGGTCCCCCAGATCAGCGGGGCGCGTCCGGGTCCGGTGATGTGGACGTAGACCCGGAGCAGTTCGTCGTCGAAGCGCGGCTCGCGGGAGCCCATGGCGTAGAAGAACCCGGGCGAGAGCGCGGGACGGGCCGGGGAGGCGGGGGAGCGCACCTCGGCGCCGGCGACGAGCGGGCCGTCCGCGGTCAGCCGGTCCACGGGCACCCGGACGCGCACACCGTCCCAGGACACCAGCGCCTCACCGCTGCCCGGTTCCTGCGGAGCCCGGAGCAGGACGCCGGTGCGCTGGATCTCGCGGTGCGGCAGCGCCGCCGCCAGCTCCCGCTCGAAGCCGCGGTCCCGCGGGGCCATGCTCCGGCGGCGGGTGTCCGCCTCGGCCCGGCCCGTGTGGAACACCTCGTACAGCGCCGCCCCCAGCCGCTGCTGGAGTTCGCGGGCGGACTCGCCCTCGATGGTGCGGGGCCCGACGGTGGCGGTGAGGCCGTCGGCGGAGAGGCGGATCCGCGCCAGGGCGTCGGCGAGGCCGGGGGCCAGGGGTGAGGCCGGCGCCGGTCCGGCGGTCGCCGGTCCGGCGGTGCGCGGCTCGGTGGGGGCTGCGGCGGTGGTCACGAGGCGTCTCCGAGTCCGACGGCGTGGGTGAAGCGGGCGGGGTCGAGCAGGGCCGTGCGGCCGATGCCGGCGGCGGCCCGCTCGATGCCGAGCAGCCGGTTGGAGCGCATGGCCCCGGCGAGCAGCCGGTCCAGCAGGTGCCAGCCCGCGAAGGCGGTGGCGCGCTCGGCCAGGCCCGGATCGGCGTCGGGCCGGGCCTCGCGGTAGCCGCGCCAGAACTCCCGGACGACCGGGCGGAGCCGGGCGAGCTTCTCCGCGCCGCGGGCGAGCACGGTCTCGCGCGTCATGGACAGCCCGGCGAAGGCGGCGGTGTCGGCGTCGCCGCGGGAGGTGACGATGTCGTGCACCGCGCGGTGCAGCCATTCGCCGGCGAAGCCGCCCACGTCGCGCGCGGGGTCGGCGAGGCGGAACTCCTCCCAGTCGGCCACGTGCAGCCGGCTGTCCGCCCCGGGGTGTCCGGTGATCAGGAACTGGTCCATCCGCAGGTCGCAGTGGGCGGGCACGCGCGGCGCCGCCCGTTCGCCGGCAAGCAGCCGGTGCACCGACCCGATCAGCTGCGCGTCGTTCTGCAGCAGCCGCCAGGTCTCCAGCTCCGCCCCGCTGAACTCCTCGAACGCGGCGGCGGGCAGCGCCTCCAGCAGCTCCGGCGAGGGCATGGCGGGAGTGCTGCGCTCAAGCCGGTCCTGCTGCCCGACCGGGCAGGCGTGCAGCCGCCCGAGCGCGGCCCCGGAGCGGTGGGCGAGCTCCGGTGTGAACTCCTGGTCGGCCATCAGTTCGGCCCCGCTGCGGGCGTCGTGGAGGTACTCGAAGGCGAGCAGCCCGGAGTCCGGGTCGCTGCCCAGCAGTGCGGGTCCGCGCAGGACGCCGGCCGGGGCGTCCGCCACCAGGCGTTCGTAGCCGAGCGCGCGGTCCATCCGGGCCTGTACGTCCTCCCGCGGACCGGTCAGCCGCTTGACGAAGACGCGGGCGCCGCCCGTCGTGCGGCCGGCCCAGGTGTCGTTGCGGCCTTGCAGCGCGGTGAGGTCCGCGCGGTCGAAGGGGCCCGTGCCGATGCGCCGCAGCAGGGCGTCGACCCCGGGCGCGGTGTCGAGGTCGACGGGCTGGAAACGGAGTTCGGTGCGGGCGGCGGTGGTGCGGGTCACGGCGTCTCCTCGGCCGGGTCGGCCGCCGGGGTGGCGAGCACTCCGGCATAGGCGGGCTGGGCGAACAGGTACGCGCAGTCGCGGGCCACCTCGGCGGCCGGGGCCTCGTACAGGGCTTCGGGGAAGCCGACGAGCTCGGCGGTCCGGCGCCCGGCCGCGAGCCAGGCGCTCAGCGCGTCGGCGAGCGAGCCCTGGGTCTGCGGCGCGAGGGCGAACTGGCCCGCGCAGTACCGCCGGGCGGCGTCCACCTCGGCGCCGGTCGGCGGTTCGGTGCCGGCGCGCCGCAGCTCTTCGCGGACCAGGGCGGCGGCCTCGACGGCGCCGACCGGCGGCAGCTGGGCGTGGACCTGGACGAGCGCCCCGGTGCCGGCGTGGCCGCCGAACCGGCCCGCGTACGAGGTGAAGCCGTACGGGGCCTGCGGCGTGCGCAGCGCGGCGAGCCGGGCCCCGGGCTGGCCGCCGCCGAGCACGGCCACCGACAGCCAGCGGGCGGCGAACGACCCGGCCGGGGGCGGCTCGGGCGTGGCCCACAGCAGGTGGGCGGCGGCAGCGGGCAGGGCCCGGGGCAGGCTCAGCAGCGAGAGGCCCTCGGTGACGGCGGGGAGCGGGGCGTGCCCGCCGTGCGGCGCGCCCGGGGACGAGGCCGGCAGGCGCAGGGCGGCGGTCGCCGCCGCGACCCAGGCCTCGGGATCCAGGTCGCCGACGGCGGCGAGCTCGATGCCGCCCGCGTACAGCGGGTGGACGAGGGCGGCCTGGGCGGCACCCGGGCCGGGCTCGCCGGACAGGAGCCGCTGTCGCAGGGCCTGCTCGGCGAGCCAGGCCGGGTTGCTCACCCGGCTTCCCATACGGGCACGGGCCCGCGGTTCCACGGCGGCGAGTTCGGCGGCCGTGGGCGGGGTGCCGAGCAGGCCGGCGAACACCACCGGGTCGGGGGCGGGTGCGGGCAGCCAGGCGTCGAGCAGGACGGTGCCGTTCTCCACCGTCGTGGACACGGATCCGTACGCGGGGAACCGGGCCGTCCAGCGGTCGGCGAGGACCAGGGCGAGCCGTTCGCGGCCGGCGGGAGCGGCCGCGCAGGGTGCGGGCAGGCGCAGCCGGAGTTCGACGAGGGGCGCCCGGGTGTCGCGTACGGCGGCCACGGCGGGCACGGCCGGGCGGCCCGCGGCGGGCCCGGCTCCGGCCTCGGCGAAGGGGGTGTGGGCGGGGGCCGGCGCCGGGGCGGGGGGGGGGGGGGGGGGTGGGGGGGTCGGGGGGGCGCTCCCCCGGCGCGGGGGGCGGCGCCGCGGGCGGGGCGCCGGCGGCGGCCGGGGGG
>NZ_RPSE01000051.1:0-26696 GCF_003949955.1 Streptomyces sp. WAC05292 | reverse complement strand
GCCGTGTCCTGCGCGGTCCGGCCCGGCGCCGTCCGGCAGGGCAGCGGCCAGCCCCGCCCCCAACACCAGGCACAGCACCGGCGCGAGCAGCGCGAACGGGCGGTGTCCGCGGCGCCTGCGGCGCCCGCTTCCCCTCACCATGCGGATCACCGTCGCCGCTGCCCGCCCCCGCGTCAAGGCGGAGTCCGCATCCCGGCCACCGGCCCGCCGCAACGACCCGGGGGCGCCTTGCCCGGCCGCGCGCGGCCGAGCACAGTACCCGGCATGACAACCGCACCCGGCACGACCCCCGCCGAGCTCCTGCGCGCCTTCGCCCGCGCCCGCGCCTCCCTCGACGGCGCCGAAACGGTCTTCTGGTGGTCCGGCGACGTCCACTCCTGGGCCCCGGACGAGCCCTACCGCCGCCTGTTCGGCTTCGAAGGCGTCAACGCCGCCCGCCTCGTGGCGGACGAGGAGAGCGGCGGCTACCGCCTCCTGGCCCGCGAGGCCGCCTTCTACCTGGACCCCGGGAGCCGCGACATCCTCGACACCTGGGAGGGCAGGAGGGTCGTCCACGTCTGGAACGACCCCGCCAACCTGGTCCTGCGCCCCTTCCCCGTCCCGCTGACCCCGCTGGGCGACCAGGTCTGCTTCAGCCTGGAGATCCCGCTCTCCTACCCCTCGCCGCTGCCCGTGGCCGACTACCCCCTGCACTCCGCGGGGGACACCTACCGGGCCCTGGAGCTCTTCCAGTTCTTCGCGCCCGCCTCGGTGCTGCACACCGAGGAGCCCGGTGTGCCCTGCACGATGTCCTGGACCCGGATGTCGCCCTGGCTGCCGTGGATGGAGCAGGGCCAACGGCCCGGCGGGCTCACCTTCCACTGCCGCGGCCGAAAGCTCGGCTCGTACGCGGAGGTCCCGGAGCGCACCCGGCGGTTCATCGCCGACCGGCACCCGGAGTTCGCGCACGCCCCGCGGAAGTGGTCCGAGCCCAACGAGACGAGCTGGACCCACTTCCGCCGCCTCGGCGCCACGGGATAGGGCCCGCCGGGCAAAGCCGCAGCTCGAAGGGCGTCCCGGCGGGCGGCCGGCGGTCCCGGAAGCGCCCCTCGGGGGTCGGCAGGGGGCGGACAAGGGTTTTCCCCGTATCCAGTTCACCCGCCCGTTGCCTACTGTCTGGCCACCGGCGATCTTCCCCCGCCCGCGGCCCCCGTCCCAACCCCACATGGTGCGAAGCCGCGAGCCGGACGACCGCCCAGCACCGACGTCGTCCCAGCCCCGCCGAAGCGGCAGGGACGGCGCGGCGATCCCGCGGTGGCCGGGCCGGAACTGACCAGCCCGCCCGGCCCCGTAAGATCGTCAACCCACCTCCCACACCGCCCCAACCGGGGCCGCTCCGGCCTGCCCGGGACCGGCCCGCGAAAGGGAAGACCGTGCACGCAACGCGACGCAGGCTGATATCCGTGGCGGCTATGTCCGTCACCCTGCTGGCCGGCTCCGCCACCGCCTCCGTGGCCCTGCCCGGCGCCGAGCCCGCCCCGGCCGCTCGGGCCGCCGCCTCGACCATCCCGGCCCCCGGCGCCCCCGCGGCCCCGGCCGCCGCCCCGGTCGAGAACCTGATCGTCGGCTACAAGTCGGGCGCCGCCGAGGCCAGTTCCAACAGCGCCGCCGCGACCGACGCCGCCGCGAAGGGCAAGAAGGCCGGCAAGAAGGCCGCCTTCGACCGCCGCCTCGGCACCGGCGCCGCCCTCGTCAGCCTCGGCGGGGCCACCGCCCCCAAGGACGCGGCCGACCTGATGGCCCAGTTCCGCTCCGACCCCGACGTCGCCTACGTCGAGCCGGACACCCGTGCCTACGCGATGGCCGCCCCGAACGACACCGAGTACGCCAAGCAGTGGGACCTCTTCGAGCCCACCGCCGGCATGAACGTTCCGGCAGCCTGGGACAAGGCCACCGGCACCGGCGTCACCGTCGCCGTCCTCGACACCGGCTACGTCGCCCACTCCGACCTCGCCGCGAACATCGTCGCGGGCTACGACTTCATCAGCAGCTCCACCGCCGCGCGCGACGGCAACGGCCGCGACAGCAACCCGGCGGACCAGGGCGACTGGAACGCGGCCGGCGAGTGCGGCACCGGCTCCAAGGCGAGCGACTCCTCCTGGCACGGCACCCACGTCGCCGGCACCATCGGCGCGGCCGCGAACAACGCCAAGGGCATCGCGGGCATCGCGTACAACGCGAAGATCCAGCCCGTCCGCGTCCTCGGCAAGTGCGGCGGCGCCACCTCCGACATCGTCGACGCCATCACCTGGGCCTCCGGCGGCACCGTCGCGGGCGTCCCGGCCAACGCCAACCCCGCCAAGGTCATCAACATGAGCCTCGGCGGCTCCGGCACCTGCTCCACCAGCTACCAGAACGCCATCAACGCGGCCGTCGCCCGCGGCACCACCGTCGTCGTGGCCGCCGGCAACAGCAACGCCGACGCCGCCGGCTTCACCCCGGCCAGCTGCAGCAACGTCATCACCGTCGCCGCCAGCAACCGCGCCGGCGACCGCTCGTACTACTCCAACTACGGCGCCGTCATCGACGTCGCCGCCCCGGGCGGTGAGACCCGCCGCGCCACCGACACGCCCGGCACCGTCACCACCCCCGAGAACGCCATCCTCTCCACGCTGAACACCGGCCTCACCACCCCCGGCTCGGAGAACTACAAGCCGTACCAGGGCACCAGCATGGCGGCCCCGCACGTCGCCGGCCTCGCCGCGCTCATGGTCGCCGCCAAGCCGGCGCTGACCCCGGCCCAGATCGAGGCGGCCATCAAGACCAACACCCGCCCGCTCGCCGGCACCTGCACCGGCGGCTGCGGCACCGGCCTCGCCGACGCGGCCGCCACGCTCAACGCGGTGACCTCGACCACCCCGGCTCCGGGCCTCGAGAACACCACGAACGTGAACATCTTCGACAACGCGACCGTCGAGAGCCCGATCACCGTCACCGGTGTCGCGGGCAACGCCCCGGCCACCCTCAAGGTGGGCGTCGACATCAAGCACACCTACATCGGTGACCTGAAGGTCGACCTGGTGGCCCCGGACGGCTCGGTCTACACCCTGCACAACCGTGCCGGCGGCAGCGCCGACAACATCAACCAGACCTACACCGTGAACGCCTCCTCCGAGGTCGCGAACGGCACCTGGAAGCTCCGGATCAACGACAACGCCGGCGGCGACACCGGCTACCTCGACGCCTGGAGCCTCGCCTTCTGAGGCACCCCCGCCCCGGCCGCCCCGGCGGCCGGCGCACGCACCACCCGATGACACCCGCGGGCCTGCCGATACCTCGTACCGGCAGGCCCGTGCGGCTTTCCCGGCCGTGACTGAATTGTGCGTCACACTTCGCCTCCACCCGGCCCGCGACCTCGTATTCTCGCTCCTCACAGGAAAGGCACAGAGTGGGGACCGAGAGGCTGGTGGCTGTGCGTGGCAGCGGGGCGCGCCAACGCGACCGTAGGACACGGTGAACTGATCAAGGCGGTCGAGCAGGCGCTCGCCGAGCACGGGCGCGCCCTGCTCACCGCACCCGCCGGCGCGGGCAAGACCGAGCTCGCCTGCGCCATCGCGGCGGCGGCCGAGGCCAGGCAGGACACCGTGCTCCGCCTCGCACCCGAAGCCGCCGACCGGTGGATCCCCGAGGCGTCGGCCGCCGCACTGCTCGCCTCGGTCCCCTGCGACGCGCTCGAAACGCTCTCCGGACCGCAGCGAACCGCCATCGCCCACCTGCGCCGCGAGACCGACACCCCGCGCGCCGGCCGCGACCACGTCGCCCTGCGCCTCGCCGTCGTCGAGGTGCTGCGCACCCTGGCCGCACGCAGCCCCGTCCTCCTCGTCGTCGACAACGCCCAATGGCTGGATCCGGAAAGCACCGACCTGCTCCGATTCGCACTGCGGCTGACCCCGCCCCGGGTGCGTGTCCTGGTCGCGGAATGCGTGCAGGGCGGGGTGCCCGTCGCCGTGCCGCTGTGCGGCCCCGGCACCCCTGCGATCCGCATCCCGCCGCTCGGCGCCGACGAGGTGGCCGAACTCCTCGTCCGGCACGGCCTGCCCGCCCGCCTCGCCGGCCGGGTCCACCACGCCAGCGGCGGCAACCCGCGCCTCGCGCTCGCCCTCGGCCACTCCCTCGCCGAAGCCGCCGGCTCCCGCGAGGGCGCCGCCCACCACGCCGACACCCTGCCCCTGTCCGGGCAGGCCCGCGAGGTCGCCCGGCGCCTCCTCGCCGAGGCCCCCGCCCGCACCCGCCGCACCCTGCTCCTCGCCGCCCTCGCGGCCCGGCCGACCACGGCGCTGCTGCGCCGCGCCGGGCGTCCCGACGCCGAGGCGGAACTGGCAGAGGCCGAACGGGCCGCACTGGTCACCGTCGGCGAGGACGGCACGGTCGCCTTCACCGCCGGCGCCCTCCCCATGGCGCTGGCCGCCGACGCGGGCTGGCCCGAGCGCGCCGCCGGGCACGCCGCGCTCGCCGCCGCCGTCGACGACCCCGTCCAGGCCGTACGCCACCGGGCCCTCGCCGTGGACACCCCCGACGAGTGGCTCGCCGCCGAGATCACCCGGGCCGCCGCGGACTGCCGCCGCCGCGGACAGCGCGCGCTGGCCGCCGAACTCGGACTGCTCGCCGCCGAGCGCACCCCGGGCGACCGGCCCGGCGACGAACTGGCCCGGCTCGTCGCCGCCGCCGAGGACGCGGGCTGGGCCGGCCGGGCCGACCTCGCCCGCCGCGCCACCCGGGCCGTCCTCGCCCGCGACGCCTCCCGCTCCGACCGGGTCCGCGCCCGACTCGCCGTCATCGACGCCGCCGGGCAGGCCCTCGGCACCCTCGACGAGACCTTCGCGTACGCCATGGACGACGCCGAAGGCGATCCCGCCCTCCAGGCGGCGGTCCGCCTGCGCGTCGCCTGGAAGCACAACCTCAGCGACGGCGACCCCGTCCGCGCCCGCGACGAGGCCGCCGAGGCCGGCCGGCTCGCCGCCATCGGCGGGGACCAGGTCGCCGAGGCCATGGCCCTCACCGTCCGCGCCCGCATGGGCCGCATCCTCGGCGACCCGGACGCCGAGCAGATCCTGGCCGAGGCGCTCGCCCTGCCCGCCCCCGACGTCCCCCTCGGCATGCGCAACGCCCCGCAGTACCTGGCGGTCAGGCACGCCCTGTTCGACGACCGGCTCGCCGACGCGCGCCGCGAGCTGCTCGCGCTGCTGCCCGCGGTCCGCCGCACCGGCTCCGCCGAGGACGTCTTCGAGGTGCTGCGCAGCCTGACCGAGGTGGAGCTGCGGCGCGGCCGGTGCGCGACCGCCTCCGACCACGCCCGGCGGGCCCTGGAGCTGACCATCGAGGCGGGCCTCTCACCCGGACCCGCCTGGTACGTCGCCGCGATGGCGGAGGTGACCGGCGGGAGCTTCGCACGTGCCGCCGGTTACGCGCGCCGCGGCATCCAGGCCTCCGAGGAGGAGCGCGACCAGGTCTTCCTGTCGCGGAGCCTGTACGCGCTCGGCCTTGTCGAACTGGCCACGGGCGAGGCGGCCAAGGCGGTGGCCACGCTGCGCCGGGTCGCGGGCCTGGAGGCGGCCCAGCAGGTGGTGGACCCCTCGATCCTGCGCTGGCACGGGGAGCTGGCGGAGGCGCTCGTCGCCGCGGACGCGCCCGAGGAGGCGGTGGAGCTGATCGGCGAGGTCGGCGCGGTCGCCAGGTCGCTGGGGCGGGCGACGGTCGTCGCGGCGCTGGACCGGGCGCGCGGTGCGGCCCTGTCCGTGCTGGGGGAGGGCGATGCGGCCGTGGAGCTGCTGACGCGGACGGCCGCCGACTTCCAGGCGTTCCACCTTCCGGTGGAGCGCGGCCGGACGCTCCTCGCGCTGGCCCGGGCGGAGCGGCGGCGGCGGCGGAAGGCTCCGGCCCGGGCCGCGCTGCAGGCGGCGGCGGCCGTCTTCGAGCAGGCGGGTGCGCGGCCGTGGGCGCAGCTGGCGGCCGAGGGGCCGGAGCCGGTGCCGACGGAGGCGGGGCCGGCGGTGGCGCTGGCCGCGCTGACGGAGGCGGAGGCCCGGCTGGCACTGCTGGTGGCGCAGGGCGCGAGCAACCAGGAGGCGGCGGCCCGGCTGTTCGTCAGCGTCAAGACCGTCGAGGCGCGGCTGACGAGGATCTACCAGAAGCTGGAGGTGCGTTCGCGGGCGCAGCTGGCGATGGCCCTGAGGGCCCCCTGAGCGCGGGGCGCGCCGCGGGGGCCCTCTCCGGACGGGCGGGGCGGGCCGATCGGGCCGCGCCCGGTCAGCAGGTGAGGTTCGGTCCGGGGGTGACGCCGAGCATCTCGGTGAAGGCCCGGTAGGAGTTCACCCGGCTCTGGACCTGGGCGGGGTTGCCGCCGTTGCACTCCAGGGCGCCGTTGATGGAGCGGATCGTCTCGCCGAAGCCGGAGCCGTTGGTCATCGCGGCGTGCGCGGTCATGGTGCCGGGGCCGTTCTGGGTGTTCCAGTACCAGAGGGCGGTCTTCATGGCGACGGCCGGGTCCCGCTCGACCAGGTACGGGTCGCCCAGCAGGTTGATGCCGAGGGCGTCGCCGGCGGCCTTGTAGTTGAAGTTCCAGCTGAGCTGGATGGGTCCGCGGCCGTAGTAGGCGGCCTGGCCGGCGGGGCAGCCGTAGGGCTGGGCGGCGTCGCAGTAGTGCGGGTAGTTGGCGGTGTTCTGCTCGACGATGTGGACGAGCCCGCCCGTCTCGTGCGAGACGTTCGCGAGGAAGGCGGCGGCCTCCCGGCGCTTGGCGGTGTCGTCGCCCGTGTTGGCGAAGCCGGGATAGGCGGACAGGGCCGCCACGAGGCCGCGGTACGTGTAGAAGGGGTTCCGGTTCGGGAACATGCGGTTGAACTGGTCCTCGGTGACGACGAACCCGGACGGATCGGTGCCCGGGTCCGGGTCGGGGTCCGTACCGCCGCCGGTGCCGCAGGCTCCCTGGTCGGACCAGACGCCCCACTGGCCGGTGGTGCCGGGCGTCTCGCCCTGGGTCCACCACTTGGCCTGCCAGTTGCGGCCGTTGTGCGAGGCGGTCGAGCCCCCGGTGTAGACGGCGGACGAGGCCCAGGCGGCGGCGCAGCGGACGTATCACGCAACTTCTCCTAGAGCGTGGGGAATTGCCGGTGGCGCGGCACTGTCCCCAGCCAACCGAACTGGTATGGACCTGTCAAGGTCTAGACCAAGTGGAGGTGGTGTGGTCGCGCGGCCGGCCCCGGGCGCGCCGACGGGCAGGGCCCGTACGCGGGTGCTGCGTACGGGCCCTGCCCGTCGTGCGCAGGCGCGGCGCTGCGGCCGCGCCCGGGGGTCAGCTGCCGGCGGAGAGGTTGCCGGAGAGGACCGGGATGTTGCTGAGGATGTGCGAGAGGGACTCGTCGCCCTTGGCCTGGGTGGAGTTCTCGGCGCACTGCTGGTTCATCGGGTTGGACAGGACGTTGATGTCCTGGACGCCGATGTTGAGGGCGCCGATGAGCGACTGGGCGTTCACCTTGGCGGGCAGGCCCACGCAGAGCTTGTTCAGCGAGCCCTGGACCAGGCCCAGCTGCGGGCTCATCGCGCCCTTCGTCTCCTGGTTGCCGTAGATCTGCGCGGAGTCGTTGCCGTTGACGGTGTTGACGCCGTTGTCGTTGCCGATGGCCATCGCCGGGGAGGCGACCGCGGCGCCGGCGCCCAGCACGGCTGCGGTGGCGGCGGTCGTGGCCATGAGCTTCTTGAGCATGAGGAGGATCCTTCTGTCGCGCTGTCGCATGGATGGTGGTCCCCGGCGGGACGAGCTGATCAACTGCCGTTCCCGCCGGGGGTTATCGCCTGTCACCCGTGTGGCCCAGCGCGCGCTCGGGCGGGCCGGTCAGCCGGCCTTGCGGCGGGTCCGCTTCTGCCCGCCGCCGGCTCCGGAGCTGGTGCCTTGGATCTTCGTCCGGCTCTGGTGGGCCTGCTGGGCCCGCGCGTTGCTCGCGTTGCGCTCCAGGGCCTCGCGGAACCTGCGCTTGGCCTCCTCGGCGGGCGACTCGTCCTGCGGCGCGTCCGACTCCTGTGCCATGTGTCCTCCTCCGGTGTGCGAAGCCGCCAGTCTGTCAGCCCCGCGCCGCCCGGACCAGCGAGTTCTCCCCTCGGCGGAGTCCGGCGCGCCGGGGTGCGGCGACCAACGCAAAGTCCCGGACCCCCGCAGGGGCCCGGGACGTCACGGGTGCACTTCGCTTGACCACCGTGACCAACGACGGGCCGGGCCGGAAGTCACGACCCGCGCGGCGCCGGAATCAGACGGTGAAGGGCTTCTGCCCGAGGAAGTCCGGCGCCGGGCTGCCCGTGGTGTGCAGGTTGGGCACCTGCGTGCGCGGCAGCCGCTCCCGGATGGCCCGGTGGAAGTCCCGGTAGCCGCCGGAGAAGGCGCCCGCGTCCCACACGCGCAGCAGGGCCTCGGTGAACGCGCCGTTCACCCGGCCGTCGAGGGCGAACTGGTCGTCCTGGCAGGCGGAGATCAGCAGGGTGCCGGGCTCGCCGTCCACCCCGTTCTTGCGCAGCTCGCGCTGGAGCTCCTGATAGAACTCCCGGTCGCGTTCGAAGAGCTGCTGCTGGCGCACGACGGGCATGACGCGGACCGCCGCATCCCCCTCCCCGCCGGGCTGCGAGGCGGCCTCGGTGGCCGTCCCGCTGTGGCAGCAGTCCAGCAGGCAGAGGATCCGCACGCCGGGGGAGAAGCGGCGGAACTCGCGGTGCAGCTCGTCGTCGAGGAACTGGCGGTCGAAGAAGACGAGGGTCTCGTCGAGGGCGTCCGGCTCGTCCCCCTCCTCGTCGGGGATCTGGCCGCCGTGGCCGGAGTAGGTGAACAGCAGGATGTCGCCGTCGTCCAGCCGCCCCGCGGCCTTGCGCAGCTCGGCCGTGACGCGGTCCACGGTGCCCTCGGGGGTGAGCAGCACCGTCGTCTCGAATCCGGCGGCGCGGGCGACCGCCGCCATGTCGCGGGCGTCGTTCTCGCACGCCAGCAGCCGGCCGTCCCACCCGCCGTACGCGGCGGGGTCGACGCTGTTGAGTCCTACGTGGACGGAGAGTCCTGCGGGCACGGGGTCCTCCTCGGTGAGCGGTTGCGGGGTCGGGATACCTCGGGGATGGCTTCCTCGGCGCGGCGGCCCGCGAACCCGGCGGCGGCCGGCGCCGCCCGATCGGGAACGGCTCCGCCGGGGGAGCGGCGGGCGGCCGAACGACGGACCGGCCGGGGCCGCGACCGCAGCGGATGTGCCGACCGGACGCGGCCGTGTGAGTCCGGCCGCGCGGCGTGCGGGCGGAGCAACGGCTGCGACCAACCGGCCCCCCGCCGCTCCGGCGCCGGCTGCCCCGCGCCCGAACCGGTCCGCGCCGGAACCGGTCCGTGCCCGAACCGGTCCGTGCCGGCCCCGGTCCGTGCCCGAACCGGTCCGTGCCGGCCCCGGTCCGTGCCCGAACCGGTCCGTGCCGGCCTCGGTCCGCGGCCGCGGACCTGCGGCCTTGCACCCCGGTGAAGCGGGTGAAACCATGACAGATGTCACCAGTGGATCCGTCGGCCGCCCCCACGGGCGGACGGGCAGGTGCGCAATGCCGCTCACCGACACGGAATGGGGCGTGGTCACCGCCTGGGTGCGGGACTACCTCCTGGACACGCCCGACCCCCACGACCGCCTCCGGCAGGCCGGATACCCGCCCGCGTTCATCGGCTCGCTCAGCCTCACCGCCAAGGCCGGGGACAACGCCGCCGCCCTGGTCCGGGCCGTGCGGCACAGCATCACCGCCCAGCTCTTCCTCCTCGACGTCCTCCTCACCCTCGACGAACTCACCAGCCAGTTCCAGCCCCAGCTCCTCGCCCTCCGGCTCAGGCTCGCCGACGACGAACGCGTGCACGTCTCCGACCAGGACCACTTCCGCGCGGGCGTCCTGCGCAACGGCGCCGAGGTGTTCATCGACCGCGAGCAGCTGCGCGAACGGCTGCGGGAGTTCCTCGCCGACCCCGAGAAGACCGTCCTCGTCGTGGACGGCGAGCCCGACAGCGGGCGCTCCTACAGCTACAGCCTCATCCGCTACCTCGGCCAGCACTGCGGGTTCCGCCCCGTCCGCGTGACGCTGACGCACACGACGACCGCCGCCCAGCTGATCCGGCAGATCGCCGCCCGCCTCAACCCCGAAGCCGATCCGCCGCAGTTGAATCCGACACCGTTGAACGATCCACTGTCCGCGCACGAATGGGCCGTCCAGCAGATCGTCACCCGCGCCACCGCGGCACCCGAGGCCTTCTGGATCATCCTCGACGAATGCGACCGGCTCGCCTCGACCTCCGACGCCTGGGACGCCATCGGCCAGCTGGCCCGCTCCCTGTTCGAGCACGGGCCCGAACCCGAGGGCACCGCGCCCCGACTGGTCCTGCTCGGCTACCCCGCGACGATGCCGCAGCTGCCGTACGAGATCCGCAAGACCGTGTGCCGGGACACGGCCCGCATCCTCGGCCGCGACGACGTCGACGACTTCTTCCGCACGTACTTCACGCAGGCCCCCCTGCCCCCGGCGGAAGCCCTCCGCCTCGCGGCGGCCTCCGCGGCGGCGGTGTGGGAGGCCGCACAGGCGCCCGCCTCCGGCGACAGCCTCATGCGCAGGCTGTGCACGGCCGCCGAGACCGCCGTCGGCACCTGGCGGTCCCTGGCACCCGGCGCCGACTACGCCGGCCTGCTGCACCGCGAGCTCGGCGCCCCGGCCGCCCTGGAGCCGGCGGCCCCCTCCGAGGAGCGCCGCGCCTACCGGCGGGCCGCCTGCCTGCTCGTCCGCTTCGAACCGGACACCCTGCGCCTGCCCGGCGAACGCGAACCCTCCGGCCGCGCCCAGCAGGAACTCGTCGACGACTGCGCGACAATCGCCACGAACCCGCCCGTCTGGACCCTGCGCGACGACATCCGGGAGGCGGCCCTCGCCGACCTGCCCGGGCCGGCCGCCGCCCGGCGCTGCCTGGAGGCCAACCTCGCCCAGGTGCAGGCCGGCCCGGCACCGGAGCGCATCGCCCTCGCCTACCTCAGCGGGCGCCCCCCGGACGCCCGGCGGCTCGACGCGGACGCCCTCGCCGCCGCCCACCAGGCCGTCCTGTGGCTGTCCCGGATCCCCGGCACCGCCGGGATCCCCGACCCCGGGCAGCTCCAGCGCCTGCTGGAGCGGGTGCGCCTCCTCCAGCCGCTGCGCCGTCTGCTGGAGGAGTGATGGAGCAGCAGGCCTTCTGCGGCCGCACCGACGAGCTGTCCCGGCTCCGCGCGTACGTCCTCGACGACGGAGCCGACGGCACAGGCGCGGCCGAACGGCCCCCGATGCTGATCCACGGGCTCGGCGGCATGGGCAAGAGCACCCTCCTGGCCAAGTTCCTCCTCGACTGCCTCCCCGACGACGTCACCGCCCCCTTCCCCTTCCCCTTCGCCTACGTGGACTTCGCGCGGCCCACCCTGTCCGTCCACGAACCGGCCACGCTCATCGGCGAGATGGCCCGGCAGCTCGGCGTCCAGTACCCCGACCACCGCCCCGCCTTCGACGCCCTCGCCGGCGCGTGCGAGGAGACCGCCCGCACCCAGCGCGAGGAACAGGGAGCCATCGACGAGCTGTACGGGCTCTCCTCCACCCGGTCCAGCATGGGACGCACCGCGGCCGAGCGGTTCCACACCACCGCCCGCACGCGCGAGACCGAGCTCGTACGGCAGGTCGCCGAACTCGTCGTCCTGGCCGTCGGGGCCGTGCCACCCGGGGAGCAGGAGCCCGCGGGCGCGGGCGGCCACGCCCCGCCGCTGGTCGTCGCCGTCGACTCCTTCGAGGCGGCCCAGTACCGGGCCAACCCCGCGATCGGCAGGCTGTGGGCCATGTGGTCGGTGCTGCGGAAGGTCTACCCGCGGCTGCGGTGGATCGTCGCCGGCCGCGCCCCCGTGGACCACCCCGCCCGCGTCGTCGACCCCCTCACCATCGAACTCGGCGAGCTCGGCCCCGACGCCGCCGTCGCGCTCCTGCGCAGCCGCGGGATCGAGGACGAGGCCGTCGCCCGCGCCCTCGCCGAGCGCGTGGGCGGACACCCGCTCAGCCTGAAGCTCGCCGCGCGCGCCGCAATGATCGTCGGGGACGGGGCGGGCGCGCTGGGCGAGCTGGTGGAGAGCCTGCCCCGGCGCCGCCAGGTCCTGCGCAAGGTGGACCAGATGCTCGTCCAGGGCGTCCTCTACGACCGGATCCTGCGCCACGTCGGCAACCCCTCCGTACGGGCCCTCGCCCAGGGCGGGCTGGCCCTGCGCAAGATCACACCCGAGCTGGTCGAAGACGTCCTCGCCGAGCCGTGCGGGCTGCGCGTCGACACGGCGGAGCAGGCCCGGACCCTGTTCGGCCTGCTGGCCCGGCTCGACCTGATGGAACCCGCCGGACCCGGCCGGATCCGCCACCGGCCCGACCTGCGGGCCATCATGCTGCGCCTGTCCGACACCGCCGGCACCGCCCTCATGCGCGGCGTCGCCCGGCGCGCGGTGGAGTTCTACGCCGCCCGGCCGGGCGCGGAGGCCCGCGCCGAGGAGATCTACCACCGGCTTCGCCTCAACGAGAACCCCCGTGCGGTCGAGGAGCGCTGGGAACCCGGCGTCGAACGCCACCTGGACGGCGCCGCCGACGACATGGCGCCCCGGTCCGCTGCCTTCCTCGACGGCCGCCTCGGCGGCCACACCGCCGGGCTGCCGCTGCATGACGCCGACCAGGAGGACTGGGAGCGCATCACCGCGCGGGAGGTCGAGGACCTGCTCGCGCAGGGCTACCTCCGCGAGGCGGAGGCGCGGCTGGCGGAACGCCGGCCGTGGACCCCCGGCAGCGTGCTCGAACCGCTGCTCGTCGAGACGCTGGCCCGGCTCGGCCGGCGCGCGCAGGCCAGGGCCGAGGCGGACAGGGCGGTGGACCGGGCCGAGGAGGCGGGCGATGCCGACGCCGAACTCGACCTGCTGCTGCTCGCGGCCCGGCTCGCGGAGGAGGACGGCGATCCGGCGGCCGCCGACCGGGCCCTCGCGGAGGCGGAGGACCTCGCGACCGGTCTGGGCCGCGACTTCGACGCGATGGGAGCGCTCCTGGCCCGCTCCCGGCTCGCCGCCGCGACCGATGCCGGGCCGGAGGCCGTGACCAGGCTCGCCGAGCGGCTGCGGGCGCTGCCCGAGGAGGCGATGGCGCAGCAGCCCGCCCTCGTACGGGCCGTCGCCGCGGAGGTGTCCGGCCGGGACCCGGCAGCGCTGGACCACACCCTCAAGGTGCTGGGCATGCCCGACGCCGACGACGCGGCCCTGGAGCAGCTCGCGGAGTCGATCCGCCTGGCCGTGGCCAAGCAGCCCCGGCTCGGCGAGGCCCTGGGCCGCGTCCTCGCCAACGCCGCCGGCACCGCCCCCCAGCCACCGGAGCCGCCGGCGGAAACCGAGCCGCCGCGCGGGCCGGCCCCGCCCGGCGAGCAGGTACCACCCGGCGCTCCCGCGCCGTCAGGCACACCGCTGGACCCCGCGAAGACCGACGGCCCCACACCGCCCGGCGCGCCCGCACCGCCCGGCGCGCCCCCACCGCCTGGCGCGCCCGTACCGCCTGGCGCGCCCGCATCGCCCGGCGCACCCGCACCGCCCGGGGGATCGGCACCTCGCGGTGGTCCCGGCGGGCGCCTGGGCCCTGGCGAGCCGGAGCTGTCCGGTGGGTTGGGAGAGTCGGCTGGGCCCGTGTTGCCCGAGGGGCGTGTGTCGCGGGGTCGGGCTGTCCCGCCGAGCGGGTCCGCACCGCCCGGTGGACCTGGCGGGCCGGGGCCATCCGGGGGGTCGGGAGAGTCGGCTGGGCCCGTGTTGCCCGAGGGGCCTGTGTCGCGGGGTCGGGCTGGCCCGCCCAGCGGGTCCGCACCGCCCGGTGGACCTGGCGGGCCGGGGCCATCCGGGGGGTCCGGAGAGCCGATTGGGCCCGTGCTCCCCGAGGAGCCTGCGCCGCGCGGTCGGCCTGTCCCGTCCGGGACGCCCGGACCGCCCGATGGGTCTGCGCCGTTTGGGGCGTCCGCACCGCCCGTACCGCCCGGCGGGTCCGTAGGGTCCGGGGCAGCCGCACCGCCCGGTGGGCCGGGCGGGCCGGTGCCGCCCAGTGGGTCGGGAGAGCCGGCTGGGCCCGTGCCCGAGGGGCCTGCGCCGCGCGGTAGGCCGGTGCCGCCCAGTGGGGCCGCGCCGCCCGGCGGGTCCGTGGCTGCCAGTGCACCCGTACCGCCCGGCGGGTCCGCGGCGTCCGGTGCACCCGTACCGTCCGGCGGGCCCGGACAGGCTGTTCGGCCCGTACCGCCCGGTGGGTCCGGCCCATCGGGGACGCCCGCACCGCCCAGCAGGCCCACCGGGCGCCTTGGCCCTGGCGGGCCGGTGCCGTCCGGTGGGTCGGCAGAGTCGGCCGGGCCCGTGCCGCCCGAGGGGCCAGTCCCGCCCAGCGGGTCTGCACCGCCCGGCGGGCCCGGACAGACTGGCCGGCCCGTGCCGCCCGGTTCGCCCGCGACACCCGATGTACACGGGCAGCCCAGTGGGCTCGCGCAGCCCGGTGGGCCCGGACAGCGCGGTGGGCTCATGACGGCCGTTGGGGCTGTGCCGCCCGACCGGCCCGACCGGCCCGATGGGACCGACCAGCCCGACGAGGCCGACGAGGCCGACCGGCCAGACCAGCCCGATGGGCCCGACCAGCCCGAGAGTGCCGACAGGGCCGAAGGGTCCGATAGGCGTGGTGGGCCCGCGCTGCCTGGTGGGGCCGAGTCGGCCGGTGGGTCCCCGTCGTATGGAGGGGTCGAGCCGCGCGGTGGGCCCGCGGTCGGGCGGGGCGGGGTGCAGGTTCGGGAGGCAGCCGGGGGTGGGGCCGGTCCGCCGGACTCCGTGCGGTCCGGAGCGGCCGCGTACCCGCCCGGCCCCGCCGGCAGCGGTACGGCCGGGTTGCTGCGGGAGGCCCGTCGCCGCGGCACCCTCGGCGAGCTCGCCCGCCGTCTGCTCGTCCTGCGGGACGACCACGGCGACCTCGTCTCCGGTGTGGCGGCCGCCATGGCCGCAGCCGCCCCCGGACCCGTCCGACCGGTTCACCCGGCCGACACCGGAAAGGGCCTGGACCGTATGAACGACACCTACCTGGCGCGCGAGGACGTCCTCCGCCTCAAGGACACCGCGCTGGAGACCGGGCTGGCCGACCCCTCGATGAGGCCCCTCCTGCTCGCCGGCATCATGCCCCGGTACCGGGGCGTCCTGCCCGTCCTGGCCGCGCCCGGTGCGCAGGTGCAGTCCGACCTGGAGGCGATGAACCGGGTGGAGCGCCTCGTGGACGGCTCCGTCCCGCTGGAGATCTGGCTGCGCAACGCCGTCGCCCAGACGGCGGAGGCCGGCCCGCTCGCGGTGTTCCAGAGCGCCTTGGACCGGGTGGCGCGCGAAGCCGCGGGTGAGCCGGACGTGCCCGAGCCGCCCGCGGGCGAGACCAAGGAGGAGATCGTCTTCCGCGACGACACGGTCCCCTTCGAGTTCCTCCTCGCCGGCGAGGCCGCGGGCCGCGCGGTGGCCCGGCTCAAGGTGACCCCGTACGAGGCGGGCGCCCCGCTCGGGCCGGGCGGCTACCCGCACGCCGGTACCGGCTGGCTCGCCGCGCCCGGGCTGCTCGTCACCAACCACCACGTCGTCAACGCGCGCACCCGGACCGCCGCCGGCCGGGCCCCCGTCGACCCCGCGGACCTCGCGCTCCAGGCCCGGAACACCCGCTGCCGGTTCGATTACGGCGCGGACGCCGCCGCGGGGGCGACGCCTCCCGACGAGGTGGCCGTGGCCGAGTTGCTCGCCTGGGACGAGGACCTCGACTACGCGGTCCTCCGCCTGGCGGACGGGCCGCCGCGCGACCCCCTGCGGATCGCGGCCGCCCCGCTGGCGGTCACCCCGCACGAGCCGGTCCCCGTCAACATCATCCAGCACCCCGGCGGCGAGCCGAAGCGCGTCGCCCTGCGCAACAACCTGGTCTACGAGGCGGACGCGAAGGACGTCCGCTACTTCACGGACACCCGCGGCGGGTCCTCGGGATCGCCCGTCCTGACCGACGACTGGACGGTCGTCGCCCTGCACCGCGGCACCCGGCGCGTCGAGGACGTCGTCTACCAGGGCAAGACGACGGCGTTCGTGAACGTCGGCACCCAGATCAGCACGATCATGCAGCACCTCGCCGAGCACAGCCCGGCCGTCCACCGGGAGATCGCGGACGCCCAGGCCCTGCTCGGCGGGCGCCGTCCCGCGGAGGTGGTCTGAGATGACGGCCCGATCACCGGTGGCCACCCGGCCCGAACAGGTTTTCGGCGACTTGCGCGAGGTGGCCGCCCGCGTACGGCAGGCCCTGGAGGCGGAGGTGCCCGAGTCGGCGCCGCTCCCCGGCGGGGCCGACGGCCCCGCGCAGGCCGGGGCCGCGGCACGGGAGATCGCCGCCTGCGCCGTGCAGGAGCGGGCGCGCGTACTGGCTGCGGGCGCCCGTGGGCTGGAGAAGCTCGCCGAGGGCCGCGCGGACGAGGTCGACGACGACGAATACTTCGGCGTGGAGGCCATCGTCCTGCTCGAAGGCCGGCCGGCGATCCTGGTGCGGGGCCGCGACTTCCCCTCGCAGCAGGGGGACTGGGCGGTCCTGGACGGGCACCGGGCCGCGATCCGCGAGTCGCTCGCCCGCGTGGGCCGCGTCGACGTCGAGGGCCATCCCCGGCTGGCCTGGGTGGGCACCGCGTTCCTCGTCGCCCCGGGGGTGGTGATGACCAACCGCCACGTGGCCGTCGAGTTCACCGCCGGCCGCGACGGCGGCGGCGACGGCGGGGCCTGGACGTTCCGGCCGGGGATGTCCGCCCGGCTGGACCTGGCGGAGGAAGCGGACACCGCGCCCGGGGATCCGTCGCTGGAGTTCGCCGTCACCGAGGTGATCGGCGTCCACCCCGATGTCGACCTGGCCCTGCTCCGCGTGGACACCGCCGCGGACGGCCGCGCTCCGGCGACGCCGCTCGCGGTGGCCGCCGACCCGCCCGGCGACCTGCCCGGCCGGCCCGTGTACGTGGTCGGCTACCCGGCGGAGGACGGCCGCCGCAACGAGCCCGAGGCGATGCGCCGCATCTTCATGGACGTCTACAACGTCAAACGGCTCCAGCCGGGGACGACGACGGGCCTGGCACCCGACCGGCTCACCGTCCGCCACGACTGCTCCACCCTCGGCGGCAACAGCGGCTCCCCGGTCTTCGACCTGGCCGACCACCGCGTCCTCGGCCTGCACTACGGCGGCCGGTACGGCTTCGGGAACTACGCGGTCCCGCTGTGGGAGCTGGTCGACGACCCGCTCCTGGCGCGCGCCGGGATCAACTGGGTGTGACGCGCAGGGCGTCACCGACGAGCCGGACGGCCCGCGACAGCCGGCCGAGCTGCTGGAGCTCCACCGCGTACATGCGGATCGAGTTCTCGATGACGGCCTCGCCGACGCCGAGCGCCGGCAGCTCGGCCCGGCTGGTCTCCAGGGCGACGCGGACGGTCCGCATCTCGTGCTGGAGCTGGAGCTGGGCGTGCCGCGCGAGGAGGACGGAGCTGCGGGTCAGCGTCGAGTAGCTGCCGTAGCGGGCCGGGAGCAGGTCGCGGAGCCAGCGCATGGCCGTGCGTTCCCAGTCCTGGGTGCCCGGGGCCTTGACCTGGCAGGGCCAGTCGGGGCTGAGGGCGGGGGAGAGCGTCTGGCGCATTCTCGTCGCTTCCGAAGGGTGTCGAACTGTGATCGAGACGTGGTGGGCGGCGGCCCCGGCCCAGGGGTTGACCGGGGGCCGCCACAAGCGCTCTGGATGGACCCGCTGCCGGGACCGGCACCCGGGCAGGACGTGAGGAGGAGTCGTCCGGCCCGGGTATCCGTTCCGGGAGGGCGTTAGGGGTCGCCCTCCTTGGCGCGTCTGACGGATCCGGCGCGCTGCTCAGTAAACATATATACCGTCGAGTAAACAAGAGAATGAAAAATTACATGCGCCCCGACGGCATGAAAATCCGCAGGTCACTACGGGTCAAACCGGTCCCTAGAGGAAGAATCCGTGCTGGTCGGCGACCTGCTCGTACCCTTCGAGCCGGGCCTGCGTCCGCTCCGGATCCGCGTCGGCCATCGCCTGGAGCAGCGCCGCCGACAGCATGCCCGGCGCCGCGTACGAGTCGAACACCAGCCGCGCCCCGGTCCCCGCGGTCAGCGCGACATCGGCCTCGTCCACCAGCGGGCCCAGCGTGTGGTCGGTGATCAGCGCGATCTTCAGCCCCGCGTTCCGGGCCGCCCGCAGCGCCGACAGCGTCTCCTTGGCGTGCCGCGGCATGGCGAACGCCAGCGCCCAGGTCCCGCCCGCCTCCCGCGACTGCAGCAGGGCGTCGTACGCGACGCTGCCGCCCCGGGTCACCAGCCGCACGTCGGGGTGGATGCGCCGCGCCGCGTACGCGAAGTACTCGGCCAGCGACACCGAGATCCGCAGGCCCAGCACCGTCAGCGGCACCGATCGGGCCAGCTCCCGCCCGATGTCCAGCACCTGGTTGGTGTCGGCGAGAAGCCGCCGCACGTTCTCCAGGTTCTCGATCTCCGCGTCCACGGCGGCCTGGAGCTCGTTGCGCCGGTACTGCTCGCGCGCCTCCGGCGAGCCCGCCACCGCGCTCAGCGCCATCGGCTGCAGGACGTCCCGCAGCGCCGGATAGCCGCTGAACCCGAGCGCCGTCGCGAACCGCGTCACCGACGGCTGGCTGACGCCCACCCGCTCGGCGAGCTCGGTGATCGACAGGAACGCCGCCTCGGTGAGGTGGTCGACCAGGTACTGGGCGATGCGCCGCTGGCCGGGCGAGAGGCGGCGGCCGTCGAACAGCGCGCGGACCCGGTCACCCGGAGCCCTCTCGTGGTCGGGCGCCTGCCCGCTCGGCGTGATCGCAGCCGCCTGGGCGCGTGCCTGCTGCCCGGATGACACCGGTGTGCCTCCCTCTCATGTCACTCTTCTTCCAACATAGCTCACGCCCTGTGGTCGCCCCCGGGCGCTCCGCCCCTGCTCCGCCCCGTGAGGCGGCCGTCGGGGAACCGTACGGCACCGGACCTGTCGCGGCCCGCGCAGACCTGCAAATATGATTGGGCACGGGTCTGGGGCGCAGCACGCCGCGAGAACCGAGAGCAGGGACGAGCGACGTATGGATGCAGCCGGGAGCAGTCCGTGATCCCGCGCCGCGGCCCCCGGTCGCAGAGCGCGGACGACCTGCTGAGCACCCTCGGACGGCTCACCGCCCGCGCCCGCGCCGGCGCCGAACACCAGCAGGCCCGCGTCGAACTCGCCGAAGCCCTCCAGCGCGAGATGCTGCCGGGCTCCCTGCCCGGCGTCCCCGGACTGCGCACCGCCGCCAGCTATGCGCCCGCCCGCCACGGCCTCGACATCGGCGGCGACTGGTACGACGGCTTCCGGCTCCCCGACGGGGCCCTCGCCTTCTCCATCGGAGACGTCCAGGGACACGACGTCGAAGCCGCCGCCTTCATGGGCCAGGTCCGCATCGGCCTGCGCGCCATCGCCTCCGTCGTCGACGACCCCGGCGAGGTCCTCGGCAGGACCAACGACGTGCTCCTCTCGACCGGCTCCGAGCTCTTCGCGACCTGCACCCTGCTCCGCTTCGACCCGCAGACCTGGGAACTGGACTGCGCCCGCGCCGGCCACGTCCCCGCGATATGGGCCACCGTCGACGGCCGCTACGGCATGGCCGAGGACGAGGGCGGCGTCCCCCTCGGCATGCTGCCCGGCGCCGGATACGCCGTCACCCGCCGCAGGCTGGACCGGCCCGGCTCCATCGTCCTGCTCACCGACGGCGTCGTCGAAGGCCCCGCCTTCCCGATCGACGTCGGCCTCGACCGCGTCCTGCGCGTCGTACGCGAGGCTGCGGGCGCGGACCCCGCCGAACTGGCCGCCGAGGTCATGAAGGTCGCGGACTCCACCGGCCACGCCGACGACGCAGCCGTCCTCGTCATCAGCCACGACGGAGACGGACGGGGCGCCGAGTAGCGCGTGTCACGCCCGGCCCCCGGGCGGCGCCTGTTGTCTGATGCTGTGGTGCGCACCGTGGAATGGCGAGCCCTCGTCGCCGACGTCCTCAGGATCCTCGCGGTCGCGGTCGCCTACTACGCAACCGGACAGGCCGGGCTCCTGCTGAGCATCGTCGTCGAGGGCGCCATGGTCTCCCCGCTGTGGCCGCCCACGGGCATCGCCCTCGCCGCCCTGCTGTGGTTCGGCCTGCGCGCCTGGCCCGGCATCACGCTCGGCGCGTACATGAACATCGAGCACCTGGCCTCCTTCGAACCCGCGGACGCGGGGCTCCTCCTCGGCAACACCCTCGCCCCCGTGTGCGCGTACCTGCTGCTGCGCCGCACCGGCTTCCGCACGCAGATGGACCACCTGCGGGACGCCCTGGCCCTCGTCTTCCTCGCGGGCCTGCTCGCCATGCTGATCAGCGCGACCATCGGCTGCGGGATGCTCGTCGCCACCGGCGACCTGCCGCCGTCGGAGTTCTGGCCGGTGTGGGCCGCCTGGTGGGCGGGTGACGCGATGGGCGTGCTCCTGGTCACCCCGGTGCTGCTGATCCTCCCGCACGTCACCCTGCCCGCGGACGCCTACCGGGCGGCCGAGGCACTGGCCCTGCTCGTCACCTGCGGCCTCGTCACCACCGTGGCCTGCCGCAGCGACCTGTCGGTGCTCTTCCTGGTCTTCCCGATGCTGATCTGGGCCGGCGTCCGCTTCCAGCACGTCGGCGGCGCTCCGTGCGCCCTGCTGGTCTCGGTCATCGCGATCTCGGCGGCGATCGACCAGGCGGGCCCCTTCGCCGATCACACCCTGTTGGAGATCATGGTCAACCTCCAGGCACTCAACGGCTCGGCGGCCCTGACCGTGCTGCTGCTGTCCGCCCTGGTGACCGAGCAGAACAACATCCGCCTGCGGATCGAGCAGGTGTGCGAGGAGCTCGCGGAGGTCGTGGACCGCCTGGCCCCACGGCGGAGCGAGACCGACGACTGAGGCGACCGGCGGCGATCCGGCCCTGGGCTTCCGCCCGTCGCCGTCGCCATCGCCGTCGCAGTCGCCAACGCCGAGTGGCGCAGCGCGTCGTGCTTCGGCATGTCTCCCCGCGGGCGCCCCAACGGTCGGTGGCCGGGGAGCGTGAACCGCTCCCGAAGGAGCTTTCCCGATCGGCACACGGCGTGGAACCGGCCGGTTCCGCAGCCACCCCTCAGGGTCCGCCACGTCCCAACATCCATGTTCAGGAGGACAGTTGCCTGCCGAGATTCAGAGATCCGGAAACCGGTGGCCACAGGGTCCGCGGGGGTGGCTGCGCCCCGTACGGGCACCGCTCCGGCGCGGGCCGCACCACCGGGACCGCACCCGGCGGCGGGCCGCAGCCCGTCGTTCCGCGGGCGCCCCCGCCGCCCGCGTGTGCGATCGCGACGCCCGCCCCCCGTGACCCGCACTGGCCGCGGCCGGCCACCGCACCCGCCCGCCCGCGCAGGTGACGGGCCGTCTGGTTGTCAGTGCACGCACCTACGTTGACGCCCATGAGCCGATCCCTGCAGGCACTCGCCTACGCACGCCCGTCGTCCCTGACCACCGACCGCCAGGGCCACCTCCTGGGCCTGGAGACCGCCGGAGGCCTGACCCCCGTGGGCCCCGAGGAGCACCCCCGGTTCTTCGCCGGGTTCCTGCGCTCGCCGCAGGCAGCGGCCCGCGGGCTGCTCGCCGTCGCCGACGTCGCCGCGGCGCGTTATCACCAGCGCACGCTGCGGGCCTCACTCGACCCCGTCGTCACCGCCAACGGGGACCGGCTCCGCTTCGAGTCGTTCTCCGGGTGCTGCGGCGTCTACGCCCGCCTCGACGTGCTCCCCGAAGGCCTGGACGGCGCCGACACCGGCCACGGCACCACCAACGTCGACGTCAACAACCCGCTGCGGGAAGCGCTGTCGCGGCTCGCCGGCGACGACCCGGTGCACCTGCGCGTCGGCCCCGACGAACTCGCCGTCACCACCCGGGAGGGGCCCGTCGTCGAGAAGAAGGTGCCGCTGCCCGACCGCTGGCTGCGCGGCTTCGCCGAATCCCAGGTCGTCTCCGCCGGATTCGACCTGCGCGCCGAACTCTCCGCCGCCGAAGCCGTACGCTTCCTGCGCACCCTCCCCCGCACCGCCGCCGGCGGCGGCACCACCGGCCGCGCGCCGCTGTGGGTCGTCCCCGCAGGGGCCTCCCTGCGCGCCACCACCCGGCCCGTTCCCGGCGCCGTCTGCCTCCCCGGACCCGAGCGGCTCGCCGCCCTCCAGCGGGTCCTGCGGCACGCCACCGGCCTGCGCGTCTACGGCCCCGCGGCACACGGCGGCGCGGCGACCGCCTCGGCCTGGGAAGTCGCCGGGCCCGGCATGCGGCTCACGCTCACCCTCTCGCCCGAGCCCCACCGGGGCTTCTCCGGCGAAGGCGGCGTCCTGGAGGCGCTCGCCACCGACGACGCGGCCGCCGACGCCGAACTCGTCTCCGTCCTCCTCGCCTGGGAGCCGCGGATCGACACCGCCGACCTCGCCGAGCAGTCCGGCCTGACGGCGCAGCGGGTCCGTGCCGCCCTCGTCCGCCTCGGCACCGCCGGACGCGTCGGCTACGACGCCGCCGAAGCCGCCTACTTCCACCGCGAACTCCCCTACGACGCCGCCCGAGCCGAACGCCACAACCCCCGGCTCGCCGCCGCCCGCGCCCTGCTCGCCGACGGCGCCGTCGCCCTGTCCGCCGACGCCACCGCGACCGTCGCCTCCGGCGAGCGCCGCTACCAGGTCCGCGAGTCCGCCGGCGGAGTGCCGAGCTGCACCTGCCAGTGGTGGGCGGACCACCGCGGCCGCCGCGGCCCCTGCAAGCACGCCCTCGCCGTACGCATGGCCCGGCGCACCCGGACCGCCACCCCCGCCGCCCGCACTTCCGGAGGAACCCGATGAGCACCGCCGCCGTCCTCGAAGCCGTCCGCCGGGGCGCCGACGACACCCTCGCCGCCCTGCTCCGGCCCCTCACCCCGGCCGAGCGCCGCGCCCTCGCGCCCGAACTGGCCGCCCTGCGCCGCGAGGTCCGCGGCTGGGACTGGTCCCGCTGGCAGGAACGGGAACGCATACGCCGCGGCCTGCTCCTCGCCGGGGCCGCCTGCCACACCGGGGCCGCGGCCGCCGCCTCCTGGATCGCCGCCAGGGACCTCCGTACGGACCACCCCGCACAGCGCACCGCACTCCTCCTCCGGGTCCTGGCCGACCGCGAGCCCGCCTGGCTCGGCGACGTCGCGCACCGCCTCGCCGCCCGCGCCGCCACCGCCGAGGAGGACTACCCCCTCATCCGGGAACTCGTCCGCAGGGCAGGCTGCCCCCTGCCCACCGGAGACGGCTTCGTCCGCGGCTGGGTCCGCGACATGAGCACCGGCGGCCCCGGACGCTCCGCCGGCCGCGGCCGGCCGCTGAGCGCGGCGCTCCGGGAGGAGCCGCAGCTGCGCGCGTTCGTGCCCCTGCTGTTCGAGACGGCAGAGCCCGCGGAGCCGCTCTCCTGGTACGGCCGCTCCACCGACGGCGGAGGCTGGCCCGCCGAACTGGCCCGGCTCGCCGAGGAGGGCCTCCTCGACCGGAGCGTCCTCGCCGACGGCTGCACCGCTCGCCTGCTGCGCGGCGGCCGTCCCGCCCAGCTGTCCTTCTTCCTCGACCTGCTCCGGGCGCTCGACCTCACGCAGGACGAGCAGCAGGCGCGCGCCGACGACTGGATCGCCATGGCCGGCGACGCCCCCTCGCCGCTCGCCGGGCAGGCCCAGGGGATCCTCGCCGGCCTGGCCGAGGCGGGCAGGCTGACCGCCGAACAACTGGCCGAAATGTCCTCCGCCGTCCTGTTCCGGCCGGAGAAGAAGCTCGTACGCGCCCAGCTCGTCCTCCTCGGCAAGGCCCTGCGCCGCAGGCCCGACGACCGGTCCGTGCTGCTGCCCGCGGCCGCCGCGGCGTTCGGGCACGCGGACACCGCGCTCCAGGAGCGCGCCCTGCGGCTCGTCGCCGCACACCTGCGGCCCGACGACGGCGCCCTGCGCGCCGAACTGGCCGGCCAGGCGGAATTCCTCGGCCCCGTGCACCGGCGCGCAGCGGCGGACCTCCTCGGCGCCGCCGCCGACGACTGCGCGGCCGAGCCCTGCGAGGACGTACTGCCGCCGGCGCCCGAGCGACGCCGGCAGGCGCCGGCCGCGGACCTGTCGCTCGCCTCGACGGTGGAACTGGTCGCCGCCCTCGCCCATGCCCGGCGGCCGGGGCCCGGCGAGTCCGAGACCGCCCTCGACGCCCTCGTCCGCCACGCCCACCGCGATCGCGCGGCCCTCGCCGCGGCCCTGCGCCCCGCCCTCGCCGACCGCCGCTGGCTGCGGGACGACGGCTGGACGGACCCCGAGTGGATCGAGGGCGTGGAACTCGTCGCCGCGACGGTGCTCGGCTGCGTTCGGGCCGCCGACCTGCGGACCAGTGGGAGCCGCCGGGGCGTCGGCTACCCGCACGACTGCGTGCACGCCGCGCTCGGCGCGGTCACCGCCGCCCGGATCCGGGAGGCGGCGGCCCGCATCCTGACCGACCCGCTGCCCTTCCTGCTGGCCGCGCCCTCCTGGGACACGGGCACGCTGGAACCCCTCGAACTCGTCGCACGCCTCGCGGAGTACCGGCGCCTCGGCATCGCCCCCGCCCCGGCCGACTTCGCCCAGGCCCTGCTGCGCGTCCGGCGCGACCCGGAGGCCGCCGCGGCGGCCACCGCGTCGGGGACCGCCGAGGGCCGGCGCCTCGCCGCCTGGCTCGGCTCCGACGGGCAGCCGCCGCGGACGGCGCGCCGGGTGCAGCAGCCCGCCCCCGCGGCGAGCCTCCTCGGGTGGGACAGGACCCGCGGCACGGCGCCGCGCATCGTCGTCGAATTGTCGGAGCGCCCCGGACTGCAGAACGGCTCCTTCCCCGCCGAGTTCCGGCGGCTCGGCCGCCCGTACGCCGACACCGGCCGGCGCTGCTACCACTGGAGCGGCTTCGAGCTCGCCCAGCACCCCGTCATGCCCGAGGACCGCGAAGCACAGGCCGTCTGGCTGCTGCCGGCGCTGACCGCCTGCGCCACGGTCGGCGAGCGCGGGGCCGGGGAACTGCTCGCCCGGCTCGCCGAACTGGGCGGTCCCGCCGGCCCGGTCCTCCACCTGGCCGTCGCCACCGGCCTCGGTGCACGGCACGCCGAGGACCGGCTGGCCGCGGTGGACGCCCTGCTGGTCCTCGCCGCCCGCGGGGAGCTGGACGCCGCACTCCTGGGGCGGGACCTCGCCGAACTGCTCGCCCTCGGCACGGTCAAGCCCAACCGGCTCGCCGACGCGGCCCGCACGGCCGCCGCCGCCGGCGCGTACGCCCTGACCTGGACGCTGCTCGCGCAGGCACTGCCGGCGCTGCTGGCCGGCGGCGCCGGGGCCAGGGGTGCGGGGGAGGTGCTGGCCGTGGCCGCGGACTGCGCCGAGCGGTGCGGGGCCGCCGGCCCGGTGCCCGACGGGGTGGCCGGGGCGGCGGAGCGGGCGGGCTCGTCCCAGCTGGCCGTGCAGGCCCGGCGGTTGCGGGCGGCGCTCGCCGAGGCGGCGGCGCGGACGGGCGGCGCGCGCCGGCCGGGGGCCGGCGCGGAGGCGGCTGCCTGAGGCGGGGCGGCCGGGCGGCTCCGCCGGGGCCGGCCCGGGAACGCGTACGCCCGGCAGCGCCGGGGAGCGCTGCCGGGCGGGGGAGGTCCGAGGAGCGGTCAGACCTTGGGGACGCGGACGACGACGGTGCTGCACACCTTGTCGGCGAACGTCTGCTTCTTGTCGTCCCACAGCGGCCACAGCCAGCCGATGTAGCAGGGCAGGCCGTCGAGGACGTGGGCCAGCTTGCGGACGAACGCCATGCCGAAGCCGAGGGGGGTGCCGTTGGCCTCGCGGAGCACGCTGATGCCGACGATCTTCTTGCCGATCGACTGGCCGGTCGCGCCTTCCTTGTACAGCTGGAAGATCGCCATGCCGACCGCGTAGAGCATGCCGATGGTGAAGAAGATGCCGGGCTCGGCGGTCGCCGAGTTCGAGGCGGTGGCCAGGTCGATGAAGCCGAGGGCGTACATCGGGCCGACGATGATCAGCATGTCGAGCAGGTAGCCGCCGACGCGGAGGCCCCAGTGCGCGAGTTCGGGCATGCCGGCGCCGGGCATGCCGGGCGCCGGGTATCCGCCGTACGGCGCGGCGGCCGGCTGCTGCGGGTAGCCGTACTGCGGGGGCGTGCCCGGCGCGGGCTGCTGCGGGTAGCCGTACTGCGGCGGCACGCCCTGCGGGGCCTGCTGCGGGTAGCCGGGCTGGCCCTGCGGGGGCTGGCCGTACGGATTGTTCGGGTCGCCGAAGCTCATGGCGAAATCTCTCCGGTGTCGGAATTGGGGACGATGCGGACCGAGCGGAGGAACGACACCATGTGACCGGTTTGCCCCCCTGAGCTGCCGCGATGTTGCGCGCATCATCGTGGTCGCTCACGCGTGCGGTTGTCCAATCCGAATCCCCGCGCGGAGGTGGCGGAACGGGCGTTCGGGTCGTGTCGGACGGGCCTTCGGGGGCGCCGGGGCGGCGCCGGGGCGGACGGATCGGGCG